>NZ_JACJSE010000004.1:0-300000 GCF_014698045.1 Aulosira sp. FACHB-615 | reverse complement strand
TTCCTGAAACAATTCCTAAACTGCGTCAGGCGATTTTGCAATTGGCTGTGCAGGGTAAACTAGTGCGTCAAGATCCAAATGATGAGCCAGCACAAGAATTACTCAATAAAATCAAAAGTGATCAAGATAAATCATTACCTTCAATTAGCTCTGAAGAAATTCCGTTTGATTTACCTCATGGATGGATTTTTGCAAGGCTTGGCAATCTTATAGAACCTTCTAGAGATATTACTTACGGAATTATCAAACTAGGTTTAGAGCCAACAGAAGACGGAGTAAAAACTTTAAGATGTAGCGATATTCTTTATCGAAGGATCAATAATTCAAATATAAGGAGTGTAACTAGAGATTTATCAGAGCAATATAGTAGGACGATTATACAAGGTGGCGAACTTTTAATGAATATTCGAGGAACTTTAGGAGGATGCGCTATAGCTACAGAGGAATACAAAGGATGCAATATTGCAAGAGAAGTTGCAATGATTCCTATTAGCCATCATATTTCCAACTTATATATACTTGATGTCATTTCATCCCCCTTTATTCAGATAAAGACTATGCAGAATTTAAGAGGAATTGCATACAAGGGATTAAACCTCAATCTTCTCAGAATGTTTGTAATTCCTCTCCCACCGCTTGCAGAACAAAAACGTATTGTAGAGAAGTGCGATCGCCTGATGTCTCTTTGCGATACCCTAGAAGCCAAATTAAAACAAGGACGAGATAGCAGCGAGAAACTGATGGAAGTTGCAGCAAAGCAGGTGTTAACAGCCTGATAGCTTCCTAGCGTTTCGCATTCAATCAGCTTGCAGGCGATCCCCAATTACTATTAACTCACATCTTGCACCAAGAAAAATTGATGTAATTTTATTACTCAGTAAAAAAGCGAAAGCCTTGATTTAACGACAAAAACCTATAAAAGTGAAGTATCTTTATCGCGCATCTTTTTACTTAACCTGGGGTTGTACGGAGAGGTGCAAGATATGAGTTAACCCAAAATCTGGATGTTAAAATAAACTTTGATATTTTAACATTCAATAAATTATGTCTGAGTCAACGCCAAATTTTTTGCCGTCTATTTTAGCTACAATTTTAGTAATTGTATGGTTTATACACAAAGGATTATTAATTGGATTTGATAAAAAATATAAAAGGTTAATTCATAAAGTTACTATTTGGTTAAATAAAAGACCTATTATTTTACCTACTATTTTGGTGTTAATTTCTCCTTTTTTATTTACTTATTTAGCTCTACCTCAATTCGAGTTAACAGGGTTGTTTAAACAAATATTTTCAATCTTTACATTTATAATAGGTGTAATGGTTACTCGTTTAAAAGAGGAAAAAATATCAAAAGAAAGCAAACGGAATGCAATGGTCAATGCAGTCAATGAACATCATGAAAATATCAAAATTTTAAAATATAATTTAAAAATAATAAGAAATAATAGTAAAAAACCTTTAAAACTAATTAAAACCGAGTCTCTCAATTTGATCAGTGATAATATCCCTCTAGAAAATGTTCAAAAATTTGCAGCTAAAAAACGTGCAATTCAACAATTTATGGATGAGCTTGATAATTTTAATATTTTAATAAAATCAGGAAATTCACCAAAAGGATTAGATGTAAGAAAATCATTATTACCAGAGATATCAAATTTATTAGCTCAATTACCAAACTTATTATTACCGCTATTAGTTACAATGGCGGAATGAAGATATTTGTAAAATTAAGATATTTAGTTAAATTCAGTAGTATTCAAATGGCAGTTTTATCTATAGCATCTCTACGCTAACTATCACTGTAGACGGGTACTCCCTACCATTACACAAATTTTTTGGATAACCGAAAAAATTCGGAGAACTGGTTAATTTGATTCTTTTTTCTAATATGATTAGCTCTTCTGTTGCTTTGCCATTTCTGCAAATGGCATCCTACATCTATGACAGCACCCATCCTCCCACAACGCAGGCATTTTGAAAGGTGCTTGACAATTGGGACACTTCGCTAAAATTTTGAGTTGATGGCGATCGCACTTCCACACTGATTTATATTGCCACTCAATCCGGTGACAAGGTGCTTCGGCATAGCAAGCCCCACACAGGCGGATTGGCTCATGCTGCATACCCACTCCCAAAGGTGGAAGCATTTGAGCTAACCTGTCTGCATCTACTTCTACTACAGATGCGATCGCCTCTAACTCTTTTTGACTGGGACGAGGGTTAAAATGAAACCTTTCCCACCGTGCTACTACTGCACCAATACCTGCCAAATTGCCCAACCCAGCAGGAGATAAATGGTTAGCACGTCTAAATCGACCTAGAAAATGGCTCAAGCTTTCCCCTTCATAGGGTTGGATAATAAAAAGCCAGGGTTTAACATCTGGTGCTGCCATCACTTATACTCCTGTGTCACTTCCTGTAAAACAGCCTTGTCAATTTTCTTTAATCCCCTTGATAAAGCACGAATTGCTGCTTCCCTAAGAATTTCATCTAGCCGACCAATGTAACCTTCGGTTGCCGAAGTTAAAATCTGCTGCATATCCTTGCTAATGAGATTAGAAGGCAATGGTAACTTTAAAACTTTATCTTCCCAAGTTTGTACAGTATCTTGGAACTCCTTCCCTGACAACTTCCCAAAACGATGACAAGCCCGAAAGCGGTTATAAACTTGTTCATCTCGCTTAATAACTGCCTCTAATCGATCAGTTCCTACTAAAACAATAGCAATCCCCAACTTGTCATAAATATCACGCACCTCAGCAAACGTCTCAGGCTTGAGGCGATCAGCTTCATCAACAATGATCATTTCTACGCCACAGCCCTTTAATACCTCCATTGTTCTGCCACGAAAATCTGATACTGTTCCCTTAGTTGCTTTAAATTTTAGATACTCAATAATTTCTTGAAACAAATCCTTAGCACCGCATTTTTGGGGCGGCTGAATATAAACCACAGGGACAATTGGTGGTCGTCCCACCTCCGCCTGTACTTTTTGTCTGTATCTGTAGGCATCACAAGCAACTGTCTTACCCGTGCGTGATTCCCCAACTACTCGGCAGGATTGCCGTGCCTTACGTTTTCCATCTAACCAATCATGCAAAGACCTTACTTGCTGTAATGGAACAATGCTTTTGCCCTTGAGACGAGCAATTTCAGCTTGCAACCACTCATCATCTGGTTTGACCCCACCCAATTGCTTGGCGATCGCTTGTGCATCTGTCATTGTTTAAAATCCGTATTCTTCACGCAATTGTTCGTAGTCCCACACCTCTAGTTCTGGAGATGAAGATTGAACCTGAGTAGTAGATTCCACTTCTTCTGCTTCCATAACTGGAGATGGTAAGGACTCAGTTTTACTTTCATTAACCGCAGTAGAACGCAAGATTTCCTGCTCCAATTTTTGGCGTTCCTTGCGACTTTTCTTGTTTGCTACCAAAGCATCACGCTCAAGGACTTCTTGCAATAAGGCTTGGTTGCTAACAGTTTTACCTGCATTACGCAGTCTACGACTAGCAGCAAGGGCTTCATCTAGTGAAAGTTGCTCAGTCTCCAAACCTTGAGCATGAGCGCGAGTCAGAAAAACTTCTTGGCTTTTCTCCTGGCGATAAACCAGCACCGTTGTAATATCTCTGGGGTCATATCTTAAATTGACCGTTTCCCCAGCATATCCTGCTAGATACTCCCCTCGATACATCACATTTTGAAACTGTAAGCATCCACCTCTTTGTACTGTGCGTCGTGACTGCTTCATTAGGCAAATATCTAAATCACGTTCTTCGATTGGCACTGGTACTGTAGGTAATCCCGCTTCCCAACGCCCAAAGCGAGTTTGATCGCCCATTCGCGCATCAATACTTTGGTTGTAGCGGTCAACAATGAAGCGAACAAGTAACTGTTCTAGTTCTCTGAGAGTGAGTCTTGCGTCCTTCTCCGCATCTTCTGGGCGTTCCTGTACATTAGATCCGGTATACCCTGGAAGCGTTGAAAATAGTTGGTCATTCAATGTCTTAAAAGGACGCTCAACAATACCACCTTCACTGGGGCGATCGCGTAAATGACAAACAAACCCCAATTGCGCCCCAATCTGGCTTAAGTGGTTTGAACGAAAATCTTTACCTCCATCAGTATAAAAATGTTCTGGCTTACCGTAAGTTCCCCATTCACAGTGCAGCTTATACTCTGAACCGTACCTTTTTGGCAAAATTGCATGGCGTAATGCTAAAGCTACTACCACTGAACTAGGCGCATCAAAACCCAAATTGATACCCATAATGCAACGAGAGTAGGTGTCAATTACTGTTGTTAGCCAGGGACGACCTAGAAGTTCACCATGCTGATCTACTAACAAAACATCTACACGGGTATGGTCACATTGCCAGACATGGTTGCTGTAGTCAACAGATAAATCTTGCCCTTCACGGGTTTTAACTGAAAGTGTTGTTCCCCTCCAACCAGGGCTGCGGATACTCTTAGTTTTTTCTTTCTGTTCCAGAATAGGAGCTAACACCCTTAAAACTGTCCTGTAATTAGGCGGTTTTGAGTCGCCTAGTTCTCGTGCTTTAGCTTGAACTCTCAGGTCAACTTGTTTGGGAGTCATGCGTTTACTACCCTTGTTACCTTCCTTGTAAGTTGTAATGATGAAGTTTTCCCAAAACTCACCAATTCGATGTTTTCCTTTATCAGCCCTACCTGTCTGAGTGAATGCGACTAAGCCATCCTCTTCCCATTTTTTTACTAAACGCTGCACCGTTCGCACTGTCACACCCAGTTTTTCCGCAGCCTCCTTCAGCTTCTGCCCATAAGTTGTGCGATCGCATGGTTCCAGCAAACTTTGGATTACCTCTAACTTCAGTTGGGCTTCTTCTGAGAGTTCTGTAACAATCACATTAGTTTCAGGAGATGTGTTGCTCTCTTGTGATAAAACGTCCGCAGCATTTACAGATGTATGAACAGTCAAATCAGACATAACATTTCTGTTCATGAATTAATAGCAGATTATAAATACATAATGTTATTCTAACTGTTGGGAAAACGACAGTCAATTTGTCACCATGAAAATATACAAAACCTTTTTTCTAATTTCCGAAGCGACAGTTAATTTGTCATAATTACGGAAAGCGACATTTATTTAGTCACTGCTGAGAAATAATGTAATATCTAATGAATAGCTAAAACTCTTGCTGTACAAGCATTTAATAAATGACACTAATTTGTCACGACGACATTTAATTAGTCACTGTACAGCAAAGAATAATCCAAAACTCTTAGTTTTACGTTTATTATCAACAAGGGTGTTTAAATGATTTTGTTTAGCATTCATAAGTGAGTTATACCATTTTAGATTTTAGATTTTGGATTGGGTAAGGGTTGATCGGTAAGCTTTTGAGCCATCCATCTGTCGCAATCATTTTTTAATTTGGTGTTAGTATTTTTCTCTCCCTGTAATAAAAAGAGGGATCAAAACGGAGTCCAATTATACCCTGATTACTGCTTAGTTTATCTCTGCAATGACAAAGTAAGTGATGGTTGGTATCGCTTTGGCGTGAAGGACATATAGTGGAGTAATATCAATGTACCATTCTGCACGTTGGTACAAGTGCAGGACAGGACTTACGCACAAAAATTATCCGTGGAGATTGGGTGTCAGGGTGAAAGGGTTTGGGGTGTCTTTATTTAAAATCCTTACACCCCAAACCCTTGATTTTTCGTTTTGATGCGTAAATTATACAGGAGAAGAAATTGGGAATTTGAACTTAATCTTCCGTGACCAATTGACCCAACTTAATTACAGTTCTCTCTTCGGAATTTCCTCACGAAACTCAATCACCAATTGCATCGTTTCCACAGTTAAATCGCGCAAATCTCGATTCAGAAAAACCGCGCCTTGCGGCCCAAACCAACGGTCAAAAATAGCCACATATTTACTATCGCCGTTGACAAAACCTTGCATAAACTTCACCAGAGAATAATTTACAGCATCGAGAAACTTAGAATTATCCTCTGGAACCATGCAAGCGATACCTTCTCGTGAAAAAGGTCGATCAGGTGCGATCGCAAAATTATCAGGATTCTTTGCCTTTTGCAACCATCCTTCCAACAAAATACTATCAGACGCAAAAGCATCAATTTTGCCTTCTTCTAACGCTGTATAACCTTCCGCACGAGTTTTCAAATAAACCAACTTAGCTTGGGGTTGTACCTGTTTAATTGCTAATTCATTTGTAGTTTGTGCTAACACCCCAATTCTTTTCCCAATTAACGATTCTGGCGAACCAATATCACTACCTGATTTCACTAATAATTGCGTCCCCGTCACACCATAACTCACCGAGAAATCAACCTTTTTATCTCGTTCCCAAGTAAAACTACTAGCATCACAAACAATATCAACTTCCCGGTTAACTATTTTTGGAATTCTCTGTGCAGGAGTCAAACCGACTAATTTTAATTGAATTTTTTTGCCTAATTGTTTTTCTAATTGTTGTTTGATGACATTTAACATATCTACCGAATAACCAGTTAATTTACCTTGGTCATCGGTGTATGCAAAAGGCAGTGCATCTTTACTAGTACCAGCAGTCAGTACCCCTGTACGTGCAACTTTTTGCATCACAGTCTCAGCTAAAGCAGCATTAGGCATAATTACTGCTAAAGCCAGACTAATCACAGGAATAGTTACTCTAGTATATTTAGTGATTTTGAAGAATCCAGATAAGCAATTTAAATCAAAACTTCTATGCACAGCACCCTCACAAAAAATCAGTTGTGATGGATAAAATACAGTAATTATCCCTGTCAAATGCAAATTAGTTGAATCTGGTAATGATTCTTTACCAGGACTTACTCAAAACGCTCAATTCTCCTACTAAATATAATTAGCCTGCGTGGTGCGCCAATCGCAATAGGCAGGCTTTGTTTGTATAGCCCCAGACTTCCAGTCTGAGGGGTTTACATACAGGCTAAAGTTAAATCTTATTAGGTATTAGCACTTTCGCTTCTACTTTGACACTCTTCACACCTTTGACTTCCTTAACTAATTTTTCAGCTTTTTTTAACTCTGCATTCGATGTCGCCGTCCCTTTAATTACGATATTCCCCGCTTTAGCTTCTACCTCTAATTTATTATTTGGTAACTCGGCTTTCAGCTTTTTAACAACTTCACTTTTTAATGCACCCTCAGATTTTGTAGTTACAGGAGTATTTTTAGTTACTGCTGTTTTCTCAGTTGTATCTTTAGGTGTTTTATCTGTAGTTTGAGAAGCGGGTTTTGCTGATGCTTGGGAAGTTGGGTTATTAGTAGAACTTCTAGCAGCATCTTGATGATTTTCTTGACAACCAACAGCACCAACTAACAAAATGCTACTGATGATCAATGGCAATAATTTTTTCATATCTGTCTCCAAATTGAATACTTGCAACGGTCAATAGAGATAGATGCGATTCTGAAGAGAAAACTTAACAACAATCTAATAGGCTATAGCAAGTTGCCAGCTATTAAGCAATATAGATGCCTAAGATATTTTTTCGACTGGTATCCTAAGCAATTTGATAAGGGTTTTATGATGTTATCAAATTAATTAGATATTTGCCTATATTTTGTCAAAAATTTATATTTTTATAGAATAAATCACTAGTTATTTTTGATACATATATATAGAAAATAATATTTTTATTCCTACATAGAACCTACTTCTTTCTAGCCAAGCAAGATTTATCAGAAGTAGAATAAACCAGATATGAGATGTTCGGTTACTTTGAATCTATATATTGCAAAAATCTGATAAATTCAAGATATCGCCGCAACAAAATAAATCATCCTATGAGTAATCTTTCTCCTCACCAGCCAGACAACTTTATGCCGGAAGATATTAAAAATAATCAGTTTTGGCAATATCTACAATCTCTCAATCGAGATACAGTTGTCCAACTATCTAAACCAGATTCCCCAGAAGTATTACACTTAATTCAACAGACAATTGTGGCAATCTTAGGCAATTTGCCCCATGACAGATTTAATACTATGATTACTACTAACCGCGAAGAATTAGGCAGATTACTAGGTTCAGCTATGGTAGATGGCTATTTTTTACGTAACGCCGAACAAAGACTGCAAATAGAAAAAACTTTTCATTTAGCAGATGAACAATCTACAAATCCTGAGTAATTGTTCTGCTGATTAATATAGTAATCCTAAACCCTTCGTGAACCAAAATATCCCCGACTTTTTCAAGAAGTCGGGGATCTGAGCCTCTTGACTTTCACAAATCAAATATGACTGCTGTATTCAAAATTTCATCAATTAAAACCTTCCAAATATCTGGAGGGTTATTTTTATCAATTTACCTACAACCCAAAGACTCCCGTGTATCTACACCTGTTTTAGAATTGACACCACTAGCTTTAGCACAGAGTTTTTTCACCTGTGTCCCGTCTAACACGGCATTCGTAAAATCTGCACCTGTAATCTCAACATTATCAAAGGTCGATCGCAGCATCATCGCATCTGTCAAAATTGCATCAGTCAAATCAGCATTTTTGAACCTAGTCAAGTAAGCTATACCATTACTAAAATCTACACCATGCAGATTTACACCTTCTAGGATAGTGCCGTTAAACACACCGCCGCGTAAGTCAGCATTGCTAAAGTTAGCATTCTCCAAATCAACGTTGGTAAACTCACTACCCACTAAACTTTGACCAGAATAATCCTTTGCTATCACTTCATCCCCAGCCGAACGGGTAATACTCGAAGAACTAGCAGCCTCCGCCGATAAGGGGAATAACAATAAAGCCATTGCTAAAACAACACTCGCTAGTATGCGCCAATTTTTCATAACTTATTCTTAACAAAACTCAATACTCCTACAAATAACATTACTAGGTTAAAGTCTGAAGGGTGAAGTATGAAGTCGGAAATTTTATACTTCAGACTTCAGGCTTCATCCTTGACTTAGGATATATAGCAGTTGAAGAGCATAACTACCTGTGGCTAATCAAGAAAACATCGCCGCATCCTTGGCGCGAACTCCTTTATATCAACTGGGTGTAGAACTTAAAGCCCGCTTCACCAGCTTTGGTGGTTGGGAAATGCCTGTACAATACAGCAGTATTACCAGCGAACACGAAGCTGTGAGAAATGCTGCGGGGATGTTTGATATCTCCCACATGGGCAAATTCACCTTGGAAGGTAAAAAAGTCATTGACCAACTCCAGGGTTTAGTCCCTTCTGACTTGAGTCGCTTACAAGCGGGTCAAGCGCAATATACAGTATTGTTAAATCCCCAAGGGGGAATCATTGACGATATTATTGTTTATTATCAAAGTGAAGAAAAAGTAGCGATCGTTGTTAATGCAGCAACCACAGCCAAAGACAAAACCTGGCTATTGCAAAACCTCAACTTAGATGACATTCAATTTCAAGACCTCTCACCCGAAAAAGTCTTAATTGCCTTGCAAGGGCCACAAGCTGAGAAATATCTCCAGCCATTTGTAGAACAAGACCTACAACCAATTAAAGCCTTTGGTCATTTACAAGCAAATATACTCGGTCAACCAGCCTTTATCGCCCGTACAGGTTACACCGGCGAAGATGGCTTTGAAATTATGGTAGACCCAGAAGTAGGCATAGAATTATGGCGTAATTTCTACAATGCTGGTGTCGTTCCCGCAGGACTAGGTGCTAGAGATACCCTACGCCTCGAAGCCGCAATGGCACTTTATGGACAAGACATCGACGATAACATCACACCTCTAGAAGCAGGTTTAGGCTGGTTAGTTCACCTCGATACTAAAGGCGACTTTATTGGTCGGTCAGTCTTAGAACAGCAAAAAGCCAATGGAGTGCAACGCCGACTCGTAGGTTTACAAATGCAAGGACGTAACATCGCCCGTCACGGCTACCAAGTTTTATCCGCAGGTCAAGTTGTAGGAGAAGTTACCAGTGGGACGATATCTCCCACACTAGGTTATCCTGTTGCTTTAGCATATATTCCCAGCAAAATAGCAAAGGTTGGTCAACAGCTAGAAGTGGAAATTCGCGGTAAAGCCTACCCCGCAGTAGTAGTCAAACGCCCCTTTTATCGGTCAAAAACAAAAGGATAAAGTAACATCACATTTTTTACTTCATCCTTCGCTGCTTTTTAAGGAATAATGTGTTGTGAACTACTCAAGCTACAGTAAACCTGATTATTAAATATGACCAGCATTACTGTGAGAACAATAATTTTAGTGATAATTGGAGGGTAAGTGATATGTCTCAATATCCTGATGATTTAAAATACCAGGATAGCCATGAATACGTACGGCTAGATGGTGACATTGCTACCATTGGCATTACCGAATTTGCCGCCAGAGAATTAGGGGAAATTGTATTTGTAGAACTGCCAGAGATTGGTCAACTTTTTGCTAAGGGTGATGAATTAGGCACAATTGAATCAGTCAAAGCCGTTGGAGAAGTTTTTTCACCCGTAACCGGTACAGTGGTAGAAATTAACCCTGTTGTGGCTGATGATCCCGAACTACTGAACGATGACCCTTATGGCGAAGGTTGGTTACTGAAAATACGTGTTGATGACCCCAGTGAACTAGATGATGCCTTAACTGCCAGTCAGTACAGCGCACTGGTAGAAGGACAAGAGTAAAAAGTGTGAAGTATGAAGTGTGAAGTATGCAGACACCCTTTGGGTGGCTTATCGCAGAGTAATTTCAGCCTTCATCCTTCATCTTTTTTATTTACCGCCGACTTGTTAAAAGTATTTTTTATTGCAAAATATTAAATAGTTGCGTCCGGAGTTCGATTTGTGGTATTCCATGCCCCTCAAACCCAGTCTACCCTTCCTGAAAATACAGCGTACTCTAATTTTTTAGAACGACATATAGGCCCCAACACCAAAGACATTCAGCAAATGTTGGAAGTTCTGGGTTTTGCCAGCCTAGACGAACTCATCGATCGCACAGTACCACAAGCCATCCGATCGCAGCAAACACTACAATTACCCGACGCACAAAGTGAATATGCCGCCTTAGCAAAGTTAAAAAACATTGCGGCTAAAAATCAAGTGTGTCGTTCCTACATCGGTATGGGATATTACGACTGCGTTACCCCGCCTGTAATTGGTCGTAATATCTTAGAAAATCCTGGTTGGTACACTGCATACACCCCCTATCAGCCCGAAATTGCCCAAGGACGGTTAGAAGCACTGCTGAATTTCCAAACTATGATTATTGACTTAACAGGTTTGGAAATTGCCAACGCTTCCTTACTCGATGAAGCCACCGCCGCCGCCGAAGCCATGAGTCTGAGTTATGGTGTCAGCAAAACGAAAGCCCATAGCTATTTTGTTTCCCGTGACTGTCATCCCCAAACCATTGATGTCTTACAAACACGAGCAAAACCTCTAGGAATCAATATTATTATCGGCGACCATCAAACTTTTGATTTTGCTGAACCGATTTTTGGCGCAGTCTTGCAATACCCAGCCACCGATGGCACTATCTACGACTATCGCGCCTTTATCGAAAAAGCCCATACAGTCGGGGCGTTAGTTACAGTCGCCGCCGACCCCCTCAGCTTAACTTTACTCACCCCGCCCGGTGAATTTGGTGCGGACATTGCTGTAGGTAGTACTCAACGCTTTGGTATTCCCTTGGGGTTTGGCGGCCCTCATGCTGCTTACTTTGCCACCAAAGAAGAGTATAAACGCCAAGTTCCAGGGCGCATTGTTGGGTTATCTAGAGATGTCAACGGTAAGCCTGCATTACGTCTAGCACTGCAAACCCGCGAACAACACATCCGCAGAGAAAAAGCCACCAGTAATATTTGTACCGCCCAGGTACTATTGGCGGTAATGGCTGGTATGTACGCCGTGTATCACGGGCCAGAGGGACTGAAGAATATTGCCGAAAATATTCACCAGTTAACTGTAATTTTGGCAGCAGGCTTAAAGCGTCTGGGTTACAAAATTAGTTCAGAAAATGTATTTGATACGTTACGAGTAGAGTTAGGTACACAAAACCTCGAAACTATTCTTGCAGGTTGCCAAGGTAGGAATATCAACTTACGAATTTTTGATGAGACTGCTGTTGGTATATCTTTAGATGAGACAACTACAGCAGAAGATTTAATCGACCTGTGGCAGATTTTCGCTGGTCAAGATGAATTATCTTTCTCTGTAGAAGAATTAACAAATTCCACTACCGATATTTTGCCACGCCGTCAAAGCAGCTACCTCACCCATCCCGTATTTAACCGCTATCACTCCGAAACAGAGTTGTTACGTTATCTGCACAAACTAGAAACCAAGGATTTATCCCTAACAACATCGATGATTCCTTTGGGTTCTTGTACCATGAAACTAAACGCAACCGCCGAAATGATTCCGGTGAGTTGGGAGGAATTTGGCAAGATACACCCCTTTGCACCACCATCACAAACACGCGGTTATCAAATTCTGTTTCAGCAACTTGAAGCGTGGTTAGCGGAAATTACTGGGTTTGCGGGAATTTCTTTACAACCAAATGCAGGTTCCCAAGGAGAATACGCCGGACTGTTGGTCATTCATGAATATCATGCTAGTCGCGGCGAAGCACACCGCAACATCTGTTTAATTCCCACCTCCGCGCATGGAACCAACCCAGCAAGTGCGGTGATGTGTGGGATGAAAGTCGTAGCCGTTGCCTGTGATGCTGACGGTAATATTGATGTAGAAGACCTCAAAGCCAAAGCCGAAAAGCACAGTAGTGAACTGGCGGCGTTGATGGTGACATATCCTTCAACTCACGGTGTATTTGAGGAAGCCATTCAAGAAATTTGTCAAGTTATACACCGTCACGGTGGACAAGTATACATGGATGGGGCAAACATGAACGCCCAAGTCGGGTTGTGTCGTCCCGGCGATATTGGTGCAGATGTTTGTCACTTGAATTTGCACAAAACCTTCTGTATTCCTCACGGTGGCGGTGGCCCTGGTATGGGGCCAATTGGTGTCGCATCCCATCTCGTACCCTTCCTCCCCGGACACGCCGTAGTTCCCATAAATAAACCCACTCCCCACTCCCCACTCCCCACTCCCCACTCAACAGGCGCAGTCGCCGCCGCACCTTGGGGTAGTGCCAGCATCTTAGTCATTTCTTGGATGTATATTGCCATGATGGGGGCGGCTGGTTTAACCCAAGCAACGAAAGTGGCAATTTTGAATGCTAACTACATTGCCAAGCGACTAGAAAACTACTATCCAGTGTTGTACAAAGGTAAAAATAACTTAGTTGCCCATGAATGTATTTTAGATTTGCGATCGCTCAAAAAATCCGCCAACATCGATATCGATGATGTTGCTAAACGATTAATGGACTATGGTTTCCATGCGCCGACAGTCTCCTGGCCTGTGGCGGGAACTATCATGGTAGAACCCACAGAAAGCGAATCAAAAGCAGAATTAGACCGTTTTTGTGATGCTTTGATTGCTATTCGTCAAGAAATTGCCGAAATTGAATCAGGCAAAATGGATATTGAAGATAATCTTTTGAAAAACGCACCCCACACCGCCGAAAGTCTCATCGCTGGCGAATGGACTCATCCCTATTCCCGCGAACAAGCCGCCTACCCCGCACCTTGGACGCGCGATGCAAAATTCTGGCCTACTGTCGGTCGTATTGATGCTGCTTTTGGCGACAAAAACTTTGTCTGTGCTTGTTTACCAATGGAGGCCTACGCAGAATAAATAACGCCGTGTGCGACTTTCTCTCAAACCTAACCCCCAACCCCTTCCCTACCAGGGAAGGGGAGCAAGATTCAAAGCCTCTCTCCGTTTCGGGGAGCCAGCGCGTTGCGGAGGTTCCCTCCGTTGTAGCGACTGGCGTGAGAGGTTTGGAGAGGGGTTTCAAGAATAAGTCGCACATCGCGTTAAATGATAATGTAAGAGGCTGTGCTGAATTTTAGATTTTGAATTTTAGATTTGAGATTCAATCCAAAATCCACAATTTCTTGACACCTCAACCAAGGTGCCACTCTATCATGATTGAAAGTTTGATTCATGCTTACACCCCGCTTTTCCTGTGGATTGGGATAGGATTATTAGGTTCTCGATTAACTTCAGATAATTTTCTCAAGTGGCTGGGGAACAGCTTGTATTGGGTGGGAGTGCCATTACAACTTTTTGTTTTAGCACGTCATACTGATTTATCTCACGGCTTCCTCATCCCTGGAGTTGCAGTTGCAGTATTACTGCTGAGTTTGGTTTTAGCATTGTTGATTTGGCAAGCTATACGGTGGTTCCGACATCATCAACAGCCAGCCTCAGAATCAGCCGTGGACATGCCATTGATGCAAGCTAGTTTAGGCAGTTTTATTCTCGCTACCATTTTAGGGAATACTGGTTTTGTTGGACTCACCCTCACCCAAGTCCTTACTAGTCCAGCCAACAACGACTGGGCAGTATTATTCAGCGTTACCAACAACGTCATCGGCACTTATGGTATAGCAGTCTTAATTGCCAGCTATTTTGGTAAAAGCACAATCAATCAGCACTGGTGGACTCAGCTACGCGATTTAATTACAGTTCCTAGCTTGTGGACATTTTTTCTGGGCTTGAGTACTCAATTTATCCAATTACCAGCAGTTGTTGAGTCAGGATTAGAACAAGCTGTTTGGGTAGTCATCGCCTTGGCTTTGTTACTCGTCGGTCTGCGTTTAGGTACAATTACAGGCTGGAAAAGTATTAAAATTGCTTCTATTGCCAGCGTCCTGAAAGTCTTTATTGTACCTGTATTAGTGGGATTGATCGCCACCTTTTTTGGTGTAACTGGTGAACAACGTTTAGTACTAGTGTTAATGTCCGGTACACCTACTGGTCTTTCTGTATTAATTTTGGCAGAAGTTTATGATTTAGATCGCAACTTATTAGCCAGCAGTATTGCCTTGACATTTATTGGCTTATTTATAGCACTGCCTTTGTGGCTTTTGTGGTTTAGTTGATTTTGATAACCACTTTAATAATTTTTGATACAACTTCTATTTGAGTAATCAATCTTAGGACACTATAATGTATCGGCAAAACAAGGGTTGGCAACAACAACGCTTAACCATGTTTTAGCTTATTGTTTGCTTGACTGCCTAGAGTATTTCATGGAAACAAATGATGATTATTGGCGATCGCATCCAAATCGGTATAGCTTATTCATTAGAATGTTTATTGACATAATATTATGGTGTTCAAAAATAATTACATTGCGGACAAAGCCCTAGCAATGATCATTTAGGCTAGATGTTCACAAAAGAAAGGAATTATATTATATTTCTATGATTATCGAGAATCATACTAAAAGTTCTCAGAGTCGGCTAGTAACTCGCCACACAAAAAATCTTTTCTACGGGATATTTATCTCTTTACCTCTGGGATTGGCATTACCAGCAGCAGCTTTACAAGTACAGTTATCTCCGAGTAATCCCCAGTTGGGAGACACCCTGTCGGTAATGATTGATGTCACCCAAGAAAATAATCAGCAACCAACAGTAGTAGTAGGTGAGAAAACTTACCCAGCCTTTGCTGTTGCACCAAACAAATATCGAGCCTTCATTCCCACCACTCCCCTAGAAACAGCAGGAAATCGAACCTTAAAAATTGCGGGAGATGGTCAAGTTAAGAATTTAACAGTCAAATTGCGATCGCGCAAATTTCCCATACAACGCATCACCCTCCCACCAGGGAAATCCGCCGATGGAGCCACCGAACATGAACTCAAGCGTGTCGCTGCCTTCAAAGCTTTGCAAACCCCTGAAAAATATTGGGACGGCAAATTCCTCGCACCCAGCAAAGCCCGGATTAGTACAATCTATGGCGTACGTCGTTACTATAATGGTAAATTTGCAAAGGATTATTATCATCGGGGTGTAGACTACGCCGGAGCCGCAGGATCACCTGTAACCGCCCCAGCATCTGGAAGAGTTGCTTTAGTGGGTACAGTTTCACAAGGCTTCCGAGTTCATGGCAATGTAGTCGGGATTGATCACGGTCAAGGAGTAACCAGCATATTGTTACATTTAAGTCGCATTAACGTTAAGGAAGGCGACTTTGTGAAAGCTGGTCAATTAATTGGCGCAGTTGGTTCAACTGGCGCGTCTACAGGGCCGCACTTGCACTGGGGCTTGTATGTCAATGGCCAATCTGTTGACCCTGTACCCTGGCGAACACAGATTTTTCAATAAAAAATGTTAACTAATAACCTGTGTGCATAATTTGTAGATTATGCACCGATAATTGGGCAAGATAAATTGGATTTGTACCGTCCTTACCTTACTTGGGTGGCTTAAAAAAGATGAGCGTTATGAGTATTGAAAAAATTGTAGAACAAGCTCTTCAGGATGGTTATCTCACACCAGCAATGGAAGCAGAAGTTGGGCGAATTTGTGATAACGCATCGGAACTCTCAATAGAAGAGTATATGGCCCTGGATCGATTAATGGGAGCTTTATTAACAGGTGAAGTAGTGGCGGTACCTCGCAAACAATTTATCAACGTCATGGAAGAATTGGTGTTGACAGAAGCGATCGCCCGTGTTGCCGAGATTGAAGCTACCAGCGAAAGTTCTCTTGATGTGGGTGATATCGCTGCCTATGCCCTCAACCGCCTGCCACCTTTATATGCCACAACAGAAGAAGGTGCTAACTACCAACGACAACGTGCCAGGGCCGAATTACAAGAGTTGATTTCTCAGCAAGTCGGCGAAGCAATCGGTCGCAACCTCGACCAACCCAACATCGGAGATAACAGAACACCATTTTTGGTAAAAAGCAATGAAGTGCTGCGTCAAGTTAGTAGCTTACTCCAAGTCTACGCCCCTAGCTTCGAGCAGAAATAAATTTTGGTCAATAGTCAATAGTTGATGGTTAGGATGTTTTAACACAAACTCTTGACTATGGACTTTTGACTCTTGATTAATCACGCACTGTTACCAATGTGCCGACTTTAACTTGGTCATATAACAAACGGACATCAGAATTACGCATTCTCAAGCAACCGTGAGAAATGGCAGTTCCTAACAAATGGATATCTGGTGTGCCATGAAACCCAATTTCATTGCGTCCATCTGTCCAAAAGCCAATCCAACGCTCCCCCAAAGGGCTGTCACTACCAGCAGGAAACACTTTACCAGTAATGGGGTGTCGCCAAATCGGGTCATGCTGCATATTCATGACTTGAAAAGAACCCGTAGGTGTTTCCCAGCCTTTTTTCCCTATAGCAATTGGATAACTAGCGATAACCAAATCTCCTTGATAAACATAAGTGCGGCGATCGCTTAAATCAACCACCACTTGCATTTTCATCCCCCCCAGTTTACTAGCCGTTTTTTGTTGAGTGGAAAACTGGGTAAAAAATGATTTTGGTTGCGTATCAGTATTTCGATTTTCTTTTGATTCTGACTCAGCGCCAACAAATCTTCTGTTATTAGGTATAGCCGTATCCCTAGCTACATTTCGGATGACTATACCTGACTTACGATCAGAATCCTGTTTTGGAATAGATTCATCAGCAGTTGTAGACGCGCCAAAGGCTGTCTCTCCTATACTCCCAGGAAACTTCCGATTAGGGGCAGAATTATCCGACTGTTGTTGTGTTGTCGTCACTCGCCAATGGACAGCTAAAGACAAGATGGCTGCGCCAAAACAGAGAAACATTGCTACACGCGTTATAGATTCATTTCTTATCATTGCGATCGCCTATTATTTATCCCTGACAGATCCATCTCTTGGAATAATTGAATGCGCTCATCATCCAATTATCAATAATTCATAAATACTTATCTGTTTCCTTATATATTCGCCAATCTTTCTGGGCAAACTTAACTTAAGCAAATGTCCCAGCAAATAAAACTTCTGGAGAGAAACCTTGATTCCTGTAAAGACCGAACGCAGGTTTCCTCCGTTCAGGCTTGTTTCTAGAACTCTCCAAGTACGGTAATTAATTATTAATGGTGTGGGTGGGAGATAATTCATGTTTGAAAAACTATTGTTAGCAGTCACAATCACATTTTCCATTAATTTCTTTCTTCAAGTTCGGATCACAAATCCAGCGAACACTGATGCTATTTATCAAGAACATCCAGAAAAAACTACAATTCTGGTAACTAGACCCAATAAATAACATGAGTTTTCCAGGATGCCAGCAGAAATTCATAATGTCTGACTCATAATTAATAATTATGAATTTCTGCGAGCTTCATCATCTCCGGCAACAATCACCAAAAACAAGATTCTACTCTACCCTTAGTGAAGTTACCACAATCTTTAAAACAGTCTAACGACTTCTTCAAACTCAATTCAGTATTCAAAGTAGAAGCTCAGAAATTTAGCTATTCGTCTGTCAACAGATTTAGATTTTTGCCGTGAGGGTGAGGGGTGAGGAGGCAGGGGAGCAGGGGGCAGGGGAGCAGGGAGCAGGTGACAGGTTACAGGTGATAGGTGATAACAGATTTAATCTGATATACATAAAAAACAAAATTTGTCAAGGGTAAATAGTCAGTTGCTATCAGCCGCACAATTATAGGTAAAACACCTATAAGTATAAATGTGGCTTGATTCAACAGCAAACCCTATTTTTTGGTGGAAAACTAGAGTTCAGCACCATTGTTGTAACCAGGAATCTCACCAAAATTCGGGGCTTTTGTGTTCCAGTCATTAATCCGGCACTTAAATCAGGAACATACTGTCATTTCATAGGTCTAATAGTAAGGGATGATTTAAAGCGAATACGATCTATGAGTCAATCGATTGCTGTATCCTGGTCAACGGTTGATGCGAAATATTCAGAAGCATCGGTGCAAGTTGACAAGCTCTCAAACCACGATTTAATTTTGCGCTGTCAAGCGGGATTGCGTCCAGATCGTGCTGCGTTTGCAGAACTCCTGCGTCGCTATCAAACCCAAGTAGATAGGGTTTTATACCACTTAGCGCCCGATTGGGCGGATAGAGCCGACTTGGCTCAAGAAGTGTGGATTCGAGTCTATCGGAATATTAACCGATTACAAGAACCTGCTAAGTTTCGCGGCTGGTTAAGCCGGATTGCTACTAACTTGTTTTACGATGAATTGCGTAAACGCAAGCGGGTTGTGAGTCCATTGTCCCTAGATGCTCCCCGTGCGGTAGATGATGGCGAAATGGATTGGGAAATTGCTGGTGATACTCCAGGGCCAGAAGAGGAGTTGACCACCAGAGAATTTTATGAGCAACTGCGAGAAGCGATCGCTGACTTACCAGAAGTTTTTCGGACTACAATCGTCTTAAGAGAAATTGAAGGCATGGCTTATGAAGAAATCGCCGAAATCACAGGGGTTTCTTTGGGTACGGTAAAATCAAGAATAGCTAGAGCCAGATCCAGACTGCAAGCGCAATTGCAAAATTATCTAGATACCTAAATTACAATCTCTTTCCTTTGTTAAATGCGATAATTTAAACATTGATTAAGAATTGTGAGGAATCAAAACGTCTGCTGCTGCCGTCAGGAAAAATCAGGAATTGATCAATGAATTTCTGAGAATTACTAGCTTGCTTTACCCGTGTATGGATTAGTAATAATGTTAAGATGACTACTGATTCTCAGTTTAACGACCGTTCCCACTCACAACTTACTGGAGATTTGTCAGCAGGGATGGATCAACATACCAATGAATCAACGGGTACTACAGATATGGTGAAGCGCGATCGCTTCGAGTTATTAAGTGCATACCTCGATGGTGAGGTAACAGCTACAGAACGCAGGCAAGTAGAAGAATGGTTGGCTAATGATGCCTCTGTTCAATGCCTGTACGCTAGATTATTAAAACTGCGGCAAGGTTTACGGACTTTACCAGTTCCAGACACCGCACAATCACCAGAAGTCACAGCCCAAAAAGTCTTCTCTCGGTTGAGTCGTCGCTCACGCCTAGCCTGGACATTTGGTGGTGCGGCTGTTGCAGCTTGTTTTATTAGTGTAGTTTCGGGTTTGCTACCTGGAAGTGAATCTAGGACACCGCAACTGGCACAAAAACCCCCAGCAGAAATCGAATCTCCATCAGCCGCTAAAACATCTACTACCCCCACAGCACCCCTGATGGTGGCGATAAATAACCCAGTGATTGAAATTCCCAAAGCAGCAGTCACTACCCCAGAAAGCACTATTGACTTCAACCAGCCGGAACTGAACAACGTTCAGCCAGACTTGAATTAATCCCAAGTCAATCAATTTTGGATTTTAGATTCTTTCCCTGAATATTTTGGCTCTTGAATTTTCAATCCAAAATCCAAAATTTAAAATCTAAAATTCAGTGAGTGCTAAACCACAACCACTCCACCAGCCATCAGCCAAAAAAGTGCCGTTGAACTGGTGAACAAGTTCTAAACTCATTACATAAACCCAAGCCCAACCCAGAACTTCGCCTTGGGGTGTGTACACTTCAACTCTTTGGCGATTGTAAAGATTTTCTGAGGTGGGTCGATGGGGTTGGTAATCTTCCAGGTAATCTAGCGATTGTAAAACCTGTGGGTCAGCGAAAGAAAGCAAATAGCCGTGGACTTGATTTTGTCCCGATGTCATCCCTGGGTAGCCCATAGGCAAAGCAAATAGCTTGCCTAATACGACTGCCCTTTTGGTATTTATTACCTTTTCTGCACAATATTTTTGATAATTAGCTTCACCGGGTTTTAGTGTACCGTAAACAAAAACCCGTAATTCTTCAGTAGATATTAATCTATTATCTATCACCTGTAACCTGTCACCTGTTACCTCTAGTCAGTTCAATTCTAATTTTGCCGCCAAAATCAGGAATAGGCGCGGCGGGTTTAGTAACAAAGACTTGGACTTGTGTGACGCGATCGCTCTGTTGCAAGATAGAGTCAGCGATTGTACCTGCTAACTTTTCTAGTAAAGCAAATTTAGATGTTTTAACTAAGCTTTGAATAGTGCTAATTACACTGCGATAATCAAGAGTATCTGCGATCGCATCCGTTTCAGCAGCTTGGGCAAGATCCAACCACAATTTAATATCCACCTCAAACCATTGTCCTAAAACTTGCTCTTCTGGCAAATATCCAGTGTAGCCATAGCAGCGAATTCCCGTTAAATGAATACAGTCCATAGTCTTCCAGATAAATTTGCCATACAGAATTTAACAAACATAGGACTTACATACAATGGTGAACCATCCCAATTAGAAGCACCATATATTTATAGAAGTCAAAATTTAAAAGTCAAGCAAAAAATGGTAATTATTCGTTCTATGCTTATAGCGTTTCTCATTCTATTGAGATACAAGCAAGAATAATTAACCGCCGATGGCAACAGAGAAATTTATACTTCAGCACTAGCCTGCTCTATTTATCATCCGGCTGATTTTGTCTAGTTTTTGGGGTTATTTAATCAGCTAAATTTATCGCTTATCCCAAGCAATCAGCTTTTACACTTTTCTCCAAAAATGGTATCAAATACTACTATTTTCTAGCGATCGCCAAACTTTTCGGTCTACTGACATTGTTCTGCTACTCCCGACCGACGGCTTCGCAGTTTTAGTGATCTAAAAACCATAGAAGAATATCTATACATACAAAAACTTTTTTTTTGATCACTAAGTAAATATTACTACCCAGAGTAGCGTAAAGTTAAGAATATCAAAATGATTTAACTATTACGATTTAGTTTTTCAAAGTTTGAAGTCGCTCGGCAATCTGTTGTCGAGACTTTTTTGAGTACGCGATCGCAGATGTTAGATTCCATTATCCAGCCGACTTTTATCTATAACCCATCCTTTATATGAAAAGGGTCGGTTCTAGTTCGTTTGATATACCGTTCATTGACCTCAATGATGGCAATCACCAATCTCATCCGGTTTAATAACCTCCGGTTCATTTAGTTCATTTATTGCAATACTCGTCATCCGAGGAGAAGGAGGCATTCGTGGATTTTGTGTCGTTGTTCGTGACGGACTTCATTGCCCAATTGCAGTCCCCAACACTCGCCTTTTTGATTGGTGGCATGATCATCGCTGCCCTCGGTAGCGAATTGGTCATTCCTGAGTCGATTTGTACGATCATCGTCTTCATGCTGCTCACCAAAATCGGTCTAACTGGTGGAATTGCGATCCGTAATTCTAACCTGACGGAGATGGTGTTACCCATGATCTTTGCTGTAATAACAGGGATTACGATTGTATTCATCTCGCGCTATACGTTAGCCAAGCTGCCAAAGGTCAAAGTCGTTGATGCGATCGCAACCGGGGGATTGTTTGGAGCCGTGAGTGGCTCTACAATGGCTGCCGGTCTGACAGTACTGGAAGAACAAAAGATGGCATACGAGGCATGGGCTGGCGCACTCTATCCCTTTATGGATATCCCCGCGCTGGTAACAGCAATTGTTGTGGCTAATATTTATCTCAACAAGAAGAAGCGTAAAGAAGCAGCCTACTCTCTTGAGCAGCCCGTTGTGGCTGGCGATTATCCCGATCAAAAAGATTATCCCAGCAGCCGGCAGGAGTATCTCAGCCAGCAGCAGGATGCTGGGGATAACAAAGTCAAGATATGGCCAATTATCGAGGAAAGCCTCCGGGGGCCTGCCCTATCGGCAATGTTGTTAGGTCTAGCTCTGGGACTGTTCACCCAACCGGAAAGTGTCTATAAAAGCTTCTACGATCCCGCCTTTCGTGGCTTGCTTTCAATCTTGATGCTGGTCATGGGGATGGAAGCTTGGTCAAGAATTGGCGAACTGCGTAAGGTAGCCCAGTGGTATGTTGTGTATAGTGTGGTGGCACCGTTTGTACATGGGTTAATTGCCTTCGGTCTCGGCATGATTGCCCACCAAGTCGCGGGATTCAGCATGGGCGGTGTTGTGATTCTAGCTGTCATCGCCTCCTCCAGTTCCGACATCTCAGGGCCGCCCACATTGCGAGCTGGTATCCCGTCAGCTAATCCATCTGCCTATATAGGCGCGTCCACAGCCGTCGGTACGCCAGTTGCGATCGGCTTGTGTATACCGTTCTTCCTCGGACTTGCCCAAGCGATCGGCGGCTAATCCCAGATGGATTGAGGTCTGTCGGCGCTTCCTTGATCGGGCAGACCAAGTAAATCAATGTACATCATTTCAGGAGGTAAGCAACATGGCCAAGCGTGCCAACAAGCTCGTCATCGTTACGGAAAAGGTTCTGCTGAAAAAGGTCGCCAAGATCATCGATGAATGCGGGGCGACCGGTTATACGGTTGTGGATACTGGCGGTAAAGGCAGTCGCAACGTGCGCTCTACAGGTAAACCCAACACTGCCGATACCGATTCAAATGTCAAGTTCGAGGTACTCACCGAAACCAGGGAGATGGCAGAGAAGATTGCGGATAAGGTCGCAATCACTTTTTTCACCGATTATGCGGGCATTATCTATATCTGTGAAGCAGAGGTACTGTACGGGAGACATTTCTGTGGGCCAGAGGGCTGTTAAATCGAAATGACGCGCCACGAAAGGAGCAAGCCATTGGAGCGAGTTTCTGTGGGTCAGACATCTGTTGCACCGAGACAAAGCGACCCCAAAGGCCGAGGTCATGACCTCGGCTTTTGAGTGGCCGTGTTTCCTGTCCGCAGGACGTTTACCCTGGTGCAGAAGTCATTTCCCCCGCAGTTTTATAATTTCCTCAAACCCTTAACCTTCATTCCTTTAAACTCATGATCTTGTCCAACATTCTGCCTCCTTTCAGTGGGGGGATGACCGCTCTCTTGGCTCCGATACCATTCCTGGCGACCGTTGTTGCTGAGGATTCACCGATTATTCTGTCTGGCGTATTGCTGACACTGGTGGTGATTTATCTGGCCAGCAAGTTCGGCGCAGAGGTCGCTAGACGCTTGGATTTTCCACCAGTTCTGGGGGAACTGGTCGCCGGTGTGATTGTTGGCGTTTCGGCATTGCACCTAGTGATCTTTCCTGAAGGGGGGCTGTCTGCCTCTGACTCGGTGGTTATGACGGCGCTGCAAAAATTGAATCAATTGGCACCGGATGCCCTGACCCGAATCTTTGAGTCGCAAAGTGAAGTGATTTCGGTTCTAGCTGAAATCGGCGTGATTATTCTGCTGTTTGAAATTGGACTGGAATCCGATCTGCGGCAACTGAAGGAAGTGGGAATTCAAGCCACAGTTGTCGCCTGTGTTGGGGTCGCGGCACCTTTTGCGGCAGGTACGGCAGGTTTAATGCTGCTCTTTCATGTCGCAGCCATTCCCGCGATTTTTGCAGGGGCCGCGTTAACGGCAACGAGTATCGGCATTACTTCTAAAGTGTTGTCAGAGTTGGGTCAACTCAAATCAAAAGAAGGGCAAATCATTGTTGGCGCGGCGGTGATTGATGATGTCCTCGGCATTATTGTCTTGGCTGTAGTCGCTAGTTTAGCCAAAACCGGTGAAATTGATGTTGCCAATGTCATTTACTTGATTGTCGGCGCTACGGCATTCTTGATTGGATCAATTTTGTTGGGGGGTGTCTTTAACAAAAGTTTTGTGGCGATCGTAGAGCAGCTCAAAACCCGTGGAAATATCGTCATTCCAGCATTTATCTTCGCTTTCTTTATGGCATTTTTAGGCAATGCCATTCACCTCGAAGCGATTTTGGGTGCTTTTGCAGCAGGTTTGGTACTTGATGAAACCGATGCCCGGAATGAGTTAGATGAATTAATCAAACCGATCTCTGATTTGCTGGTACCCGTCTTCTTTGTGACAGTGGGAGCGCGTGCCGACCTCGGTGTTTTGAACCCAGCAGTACCGGAGAATCGTGCAGGACTATTGATTGCTGTCTTTTTGGTAGGAGTGGCGATTATTGGCAAGCTGATCACAGGATGGGCAGTGTTTGGACAACCAGGCATCAATCGAGTAGCGATCGGGGTTGGGATGATTCCACGAGGTGAGGTGGGTCTAGTATTTGCCGGCATTGGTTCAGCTAGTGGCATTTTGGATAAGCCCCTGGAAGTGTCAATTATTATCATGGTAATTTTGACAACTTTTCTGGCTCCACCTTTTTTACGGGTTGCCTTTGGTTCATCCACGAATCCCATCCCAGAATCTACCACGCCTGTAGAAACAGCGAGTGAGTAACGCTTTTACGAGATTGCGGCTGTTGACACCAAAATTGTTTGTGGGGATTGGGTGTAAAGGTGAAAAGGTGTAGGGTTTAAGGGTTTTGAACACCTCATACTATTCCTACTCCCCACTCCCTACTCCCTACTCCCTAGTATCTTTAGATTGCAACTTGGCATCACACTCTCGTCCCCTGTTCCCTTTAAAATTGAATATTGTCTGATAGCTACCTTGGATTTGATGCTGGTCGCCTATAAGAATGTTAATCAAATTTGGGCTTTTGTCTTAACGGAGACATTAAAGCGACTGGGTTTAACTTGTGCTGTAATTTGTCCTGGTTCTCGTTCTACACCTTTAACAGTTGCCTTTGCTCAACAAGTACCAGATATTGAAGCTATATCTATTCTCGATGAACGTTCTGCGGCTTTTTTTGCCTTGGGAGTAGCTAAAGCCACCGGAAAACCTGTAGCACTGGTTTGTACTTCGGGTACAGCAGGGGCAAACTTTTATCCAGCCGTCATAGAAGCTAAAGAAAGCCGCGTACCACTTTTAGTATTAACAACTGATAGACCACCAGAACTGCGAGATTGTCATTCTGGTCAAACCATCGACCAAGTGAAATTATATGGTAGTTATCCCAACTGGCAAACTGAGTTAGCCTTACCTTCGGCAAATACAGAAATGCTGGCTTATTTGCGGCAAATGGTAATGTATGCCTGGGAGAGAATGCAAATATCAACGCCAGGGGTAGTACATTTAAATATTCCCTTCCGTGACCCCCTTGCGCCAGTTCCCGATGGTACTGACTTTCAGTTTGACCCAGAAGAATTCTTCTCAGCCGTTACCAATAATATTTCTACTCCCCATACCACACTGCCTACTCCCCCAGCATGGCAAAATTGCGATCGCGGTGTAATTATTGCCGGAGTTGCCCAACCACAAAATCCTGAAAATTATTGTAGAGCGATCGCTAAACTTTCCCAAACGCTGCAATGGCCTGTTCTGGCTGAGGGACTCTCACCACTGAGAAATTACGCCGACCTCAACCCCTATTTAATTTCCACCTACGACCTGATTTTACGTAATCAGCAATTGGCAAAGCAGTTAGCACCCAAAATGGTCATTCAGGTAGGAGATATGCCTACCAGTAAAGAACTACGGACTTGGTTGAATACGACACAAGCCCAACGCTGGATAATTGACCCCAGTGACCAAAATCTTGACCCCCTCCACGGCAAAACCACACATTTACGAATCAGTGTCGAAACTTTAGATATCAGGGGAAGTGACAATCAAAATTCGCCATCGGAATATCTGCAAAATTGGTGTATTGCAGAAGCAAAAGTCAGGACTGCCGTTGACCAGACGATGACGACAATGGAGAATTTATTTGAAGGGAAAGCAGCTTGGTTGTTGTCTCAAACATTACCCCCAGTAACACCGTTTTTTATTGCCAATAGTATGCCTGTGCGAGATGTAGAGTATTTTTGGCGACCGAATAATTTAAGAGTACGGACATATTTTAACCGTGGTGCGAATGGGATTGATGGCACATTATCCACTGCGTTAGGAATTGCCCATCGTCAACAAAGCAGTGTGATGTTGACAGGAGATTTAGCATTATTACATGACACCAATGGTTTTTTAATCCGCAATAAATTTGTCGGTCATCTCACAATTATTTTAATTAATAACAACGGCGGCGGTATTTTTGAAATGTTACCTATCGCCAAATTCGACCCACCTTTTGAAGAATTTTTCGGCACACCCCAAGATATTAATTTTGCTCAATTGTGTGCTACATACAGTGTACAGCACGAATTAATTACTTCTTGGGAAGAGTTACAGGGAAAACTAAATTCGTTACCAACTCAAGGAATCAGAGTTTTAGAGGTGCAGACAAATCGGAAAGCTGATGCTAAATGGCGACAGGAAAATCTAGGAAAATTTGGGCGTTGCTGATTAGTGAGATGTTTTTTGTTTCGCGCACAGTCTCAAAAAATCGATAGTTAAACTAATACAGGTCGGCGTAAATAAACAGACCAGAAGAAATTGCTAAAACGCTGGTATTATCAATATTCTTTCTTTTTCCTTTTGACTTTTGCCTTGTTGTACTAGCCTCTTTTTCACCCTTGCCCCTTTACCTACACAGTGATAAGTAGAAGGACTAAATTAAACCTAATTTGAGATGACCGGGTTTGGATACTTCGACTGCGCTCAGTATCCAAACTTCGACTGCGCTCAGTATCCAAACTTCGACAGGCTAAGTACATCGCTTCGCGGGAGTTGAGCGAAGTCGAAACTCAACCCTCTTCTAGCCAGCTGATCGAGCATTGAGCGCAGTCGAAATGCGTCTTCTAAATAATTGTGTCCACTTACTTAGTACATCTTTTGATTTGAAAGTAATTTAGCGATCGCTTCTCAGTCCGCGATAAAATTCTCAAGCACGATAGCGCAATTCATTCTCATGCAAGTTAACTGGCAATCTGTCAAAACCTACGAAGATATCCTGTATCACAAAACCGATGGTATTGCAAAAATCACCATCAACCGTCCCCATAAACGCAATGCTTTCCGCCCAAAGACAGTCTTTGAACTCTACGATGCCTTTTGTGATGCCCGTGAAGATACAAGTATTGGGGTAGTTCTATTTACTGGGGCTGGCCCTCACACTGATGGCAAGTACGCTTTTTGTGCTGGTGGTGATCAAAGTGTGCGAGGACAAGCGGGTTATGTTGATGATGCGGGAATTCCTCGCTTGAATGTGCTGGATTTACAGCGATTGATCCGTTCGATGCCAAAAGTGGTAATTGCTTTAGTCGCGGGATATGCGATCGGTGGTGGGCATGTTTTACATTTGATTTGCGACCTCACCATTGCAGCTGATAATGCTATTTTTGGTCAAACTGGCCCCAAAGTCGGCAGTTTTGATGGTGGTTTTGGGGCTAGTTATCTCGCCCGCAGTGTTGGGCAGAAAAAAGCACGAGAAATTTGGTTTCTCTGTCGGCAATATGATGCTCAACAAGCCCTGGATATGGGTTTAATTAACTGTATTGTGCCTGTAGAAGAATTAGAAAATGAAGGTGTTCAATGGGCGCAAGAAATTTTACAAAAAAGCCCCATTGCCATTCGCTGTCTGAAAGCTGCATTTAACGCCGATTGTGATGGACAAGCAGGTTTACAAGAACTGGCGGGGAATGCAACTTTACTTTATTACATGACTGAAGAAGGTGCAGAAGGTAAGCAAGCATTTTTAGAAAAGCGATCGCCTAATTTTCGCTCTTTCCCTTGGCTACCTTAAAAATGGCAAAAATCGCACCTCCAGCTATACCACAATTGGTATCAGGTGCGATTTTTCCAAATGTCAAAGTTTACAGCACTAGCAATTTTTAAGAGAAATATTTTTTTAATGTCTATAAACTGAGTTTAATAAGAAATAGTTGCTAAATTAGCACTTACTGTTTTAGCCTCAGTCTCTTCAGGAATTAAATTAGCTATTTCTTCTATAGGCACAACTGTTATATTGTCTGCCACAGAAACTAGAGAATGAACACCATCTAAAACAGGTGTTCCATCTGGCAAACTCCAAGAGTCTTCTAAAGTTTCCCAAGAAGGAGCAAAAGGTGGGATCGCTAAGGCGCAAGCTTTCCAACTGGCTTGCACATGCGCTCCCAACTGTTGACAAGTTCCGCCACGGCGACCTTCTGGTTTGTAATGACGACAATATCTACAGGCAGATGTCAAAAATTTTATCGGTTTCATTTGAGTTCATCTTTCGTGCTGTTCAGGGCTGGTTGATATGTTTATATTTTGCTCCTAGATATAAATACGTAATATTGCCAACAAATGATTATTTACTCTAGGTTCTAGCGATCCCAACAGAAAAATAAACTTCAGGATGTTTTTAGAATCTTGTTATATTTGTAAATGATTGGTAAAGTATTTACCTACTAGTTTTTAGCTCAAACAAGCTAGGGATCAAGGCTAAAACTAAAAGTTTAGATTTAAGCTGGGTTTAACTTTAATTTTTTTTGACACCTTATATAGCTAGTTAACGATAAAATTGTGTATTTAATGTAGCTATTTGAGTTGAAACTTACATAGTTCTTACTGAGATGGCATCAGGGAAAATTGCTAGACTGAGAAATAATGTTTACTCAATTCAGTCCTGAGTTGCGTTAAAAATAAAAATTGTGATGTGTCAATCAGTACTCAGAACGGAGATAACCAGGGAAAGTTTGAGTATGGACGTTACCTAAAATCCTGGTAAAAATTTTAGTTAAACTCCTAGCTATAGGAATACGGTTTGATTTCTGAATCTAGTTGTGTAAGCAGGGAGTAGGGAATGGGGAGTAGGGAGTAGGAAAGACGGCTGATCTGGGTGTACTGATTTTTTTCATAAATCAAATATGATTCCTATAAATGTAGGCTGCTATTTCCAATCCAAAATGGTATGCGATGTTATGGCATTCCTATTTGATATTTGAGCAACACAGATAAGGGAGACAAGGTAGACAAGGAAGAGAGATGTTTATAAATCATTGAGGATTGCTATGTCAGCCCAAACTTGATTTTTGGGGAGGAATCTCAAGGCATAACTCCAGTTAATAATTTCTAACTGTTTATGGAAGCGCCAAAAATTAACTCTAGATTTCTTAAGTATTTTCCAGGAAACCTATAGAGAATATGAAATTTACAAAAGCTTTGCGATTTTTTTTGTAAAAATATCAATTTTATTAAATATTGTTTACATATAGGACTCATATTTGAGCCAAGTGGCGTGTGTACTGATTCAAAATCCTTACACCCCAAACCCTTTCACCCTTACACCCAATCTCCACAGATAATCTTTGTGCGTAAGTCCTGACATATTCAGGAGTGAGGCAGGTTTTAAAACTGCTTAGATGCACAAATAGCGCAAACTTGCCAGCGATGGAGTTCGCCTGGAGGTGTGGGAGAATGACATTGGGGACACAAAGGTAAATTATGCGATCGCATTTGCATTTTTTTCGCCCATTCCCCAAAAGCTGTTTGAGGAGTTTCCTGTAAAGGCGCAGCATCAATTTGAACAGCACCCGCCTTTCCCAGATAACTAGGATGTTCTTGGGGTAAATTTGTGGTTAGTTGGGGTTTGGCTGATGAATTTTGCCAGCCAGCCGTAGAGAAGCGAATATCAACCAACGGCGCAGGTAACTTTGGATTTAAATTTAAAAGAATAATTTGGCGTTTGAAAGCGAGATTTTGCGCCCAAGCCGCACTGGAAGTTGCCACACGCAAAACATCTCGCTGAATCATGATTGGTTGGGTATGTTTAGCGGCTACTGCACCTACCACCTCTGCCCAAAAATGCAGCACTTTTTGAAATGGCTGTTCTTGCCATCTGGCTTGCTGTTCTAAACAGCCTAAAATATCATTGACTGATTTCAAAGACATCTTTACTTCCAAGTGCTGAAATTCAAGATAGTTCAAGAAAGTCTATAGTGATGAGAAATTTTTCGCTACCATTAGCACAAATTATCTAAAGTTAAACTAACAGTCTAGGTTTGAGGCAGACAGGTAATGAGTCAAAACTCGCCGATAGATTCCGGTATTCAATTATCTAAAACACCTGAGTTGAAGCCAGCACTAGCCGCAGCCCTGGCCAGTTTAGAAGTGCAGCTAGACCAAGAGTTGGCTAGATACCGTCGTTCACGTATAGCAGCCAAGACAGCTTATCAAGCCCAAACAGGTAGTAACGTTAACACTCAACTCCAAAATACAACAGCAATCACGGCATTAACTGGCAAAACTCAGCTACCTGTCACAGAAGTTAAACCCAGTATACCGCCTGCACCTGTGACGGAAGTGTCTATCGAAAAACCGGTCACAGTAGCCAAGACTGAAATAACAACTCCACCCCAGCCAACATCTTTTACCGATTCCCAGCAAACTCAAATTCCCCTACCATCACCCAAGTCAACTAGCAGTATCGTGCCTGCAACTGTCAAGGCGGCTGAAAGTGAAAATTTGATGTCAACGAAAGAAACTCCGACTCAGCCAGATGATTACTTAGAATCCAGTGAGGCCTTGTTGCGGAGTCTCAATGATGAACAACCACAACCAACCAAGCCACCCAGTAATTCTCAAGATAGTTTGCTATCGCCTTTGGGTATCGGCTCTATGTTGCTATTGTTGATGGCTAGTCTGACATTGGGCTATGTAGTTTTTAATCCCAAAAGCTTGCCGCAGTTGAGTTTCGATAAAATATTTAACAGAAATTCTGCAACTAATACCAATCCAACCCAGACTCAGTCAGCCGCCAGCCAATCTCAGCCCCCAGAACAAACCGAACTCACTCCCATACCCAAATATCCCAACTTAGCGGCAAAAGAATTTCCCGAACTGAAAGATCCTAACGATATTGTTGGTTTACAACCAAAAACTCCCCCAAATGCGGCCGCACCTGTAAATCCACCTGTGGTAATTGCCCCACCAGCAGTTAATCCTTTACCAGAGGTGCAGCCAGTACAGCCATTGAATGTATCACCCATCCCCACAACACAGCCTCTCGTCACTACACCCCAGGTAAATAGCGAAATCAAACCCGCAGCAGATGGGTTTTATCACATTGTTATGGATAATGAAGGCGATCGCAGTTTTGCGACTGCCAAGCAAATAGTTCCTGATGCTTATTTATCGGGTGACAATAAACTGATTCATCTTGCTGCTTTAAAAACCAAAGAACAGGTTGCACAACGATTACAAGAACTACAAGCTAAAGGAATTAAAGCACGGGTGCAGTGAAACTAAGTGATCTACATCTAAGATAGGATGGGGAAAATATCAAGAATATGCTCTGCCTGTTGACTGGCAAAAAGTGAATGGAGAGCTGAAATGGAATTAATCAAGCGTATCCTGCGGGTGATTCGGGCTAACTTAAATAGTCTGATAGGCAGTGCAGAAGATCCAGAAAAACTTTTGGAACAAGCCGTCGCCGAAATGCAAGACAATTTAGTGCGATTACGACAAGGTGTAGCGCAGGCAATTGCTACCCAAAAACGTACAGAACGCCAAGCCATAGCAGCCCAAGCGGCGGCAGAAAAATGGTATCGTAACGCTCAACTCGCCATAGAACAAGGCAATGAAATTCTAGCCAGAGAAGCTTTGACAAAACGTCGTGCTTACCAAGAAACTGCCACATCTTTGTCGAATCAAATTGGGCAACAAACAGAAATTGTCAACCGTCTGAAAACAGATATGCGATCGCTAGAGGCTAAAATCTCGGAAGCCAAAACTAAAAAAGATATGTATATCGCCCGCGCCCGTTCGGCGGAAGCATCTTATAAACTCCAAGAAATGCTGAGTGGTGTTTCCGCGACTAGTAGTTTGAATGCTTTTGAGCGGATGGAAGAAAAAGTATTGCAAATAGAAGCGCAATCAGATGCCATCTCGCAACTAGATAGCGATGACTTACAAAAACAATTTACTTCCCTAGAATCTGGTAACAGTATTGATGCGGAATTGGCCAGTATGAAACAACAAGTACTCCATGAATCAGACAATACACCACTACGGCAATTGCCCCAAACTCCAGAGTCTTAAAAACTGGTCAATTGCTATGAATAGGGTATATCTTAGCAATTATGGGGTATCGGGGGGTACCGAACCAAACCAGAAAGATTACATTTAAATAAGAAACTATTACATAGTAAAAACCTTAACTGTTCATCCAAGTACCGAAACTGCCAAAGGAAAAGTAATTATGGGATTATTTGATCGGATTAAACGAGTCGTCAGTGCCAATATCAATGACTTGGTAAATAAAGCTGAAGATCCAGAAAAAATGCTAGAGCAAGCAGTTCTGGAAATGCAGGAAGACTTGGTACAGTTGAAACAAGGTGTTGCTCAAGCGATCGCTGCTCAAAAACGGACTGAAAAACAGTACAACGACAATCTCAACGAAGTTAATAAATGGCAGCGCAACGCCCAATTAGCACTGCAAAAAGGCGATGAAAACTTGGCACGTCAAGCCCTAGAACGGAAAAAAACTTTTAACGATACTGTTACAGCCCTCAAAGCCAGTTTAGATCAGCAAGTCGCCCAAGTTGAAACTCTTAAACGTAATTTAATTCAGCTAGAAAGCAAAATCTCCGAAGCCAAAACCAAAAAAGAAATGCTCAAAGCGCGGATTACTACCGCTAAAGCCCAAGAGCAACTCGAAGGTATGGTACGTGGGATGAACAGCAGCAGTGCAATGGCAGCTTTTGAGCGGATGGAAGAAAAAGTCCTGATGCAAGAAGCTCGCGCCCAATCCGCCGCAGAATTAGCTGGTGCTGATTTAGAAAGTCAGTTTGCCCGTTTAGAAGCAGGAAGTGATGTTGATGATGAATTGGCAGCTTTAAAAGCTTCACTAGCACCCGCCAGCCCCCCAAATCAACCCCAACTACCACCACAGCAAACAACTCCTTCCCAAACTACCCCTCCCCAAACCAATGAAGTTGTTGACGCTGAGTTGGAATCTCTACGCAAGCAACTAGATCAAATGTAAATAGGACTTATGCACAAAGATGGTCTGTGGAGATTGGGTGAAAGGGTGAAAGGGTTTTGAATAAGTACACACCTGAACCCCTACACCCTCGCCAAAACCCTTGATTTTTTGCTTTGATGCGTAAGTCCTAGTAAAATCCGATTGGATAAGCTCTTAGACACTCGAACTGCATATTCTGGGGTTGAGACTTGCATTAGTCATTTGTCAACGCAGATGACCAAGAGCGACCTTTAGGAGTAATAATTTAATTTAGATGTGTTTAGCTTACTGATTTGAGCTAGTCCCACACCTGTTGGCTGTGGGATTTTGCGTCAGTAGTCAACAGTCCATGAATTATCGACTATGGACTATTGACAAGTTTGGGATAAAGTATTTTTTGTGCCAAGTATTAATGACCACTAATGGAGACTGCCATGAGTAAGGGTGTAATCACCATCACTGATGCTGAGTTTGAAACCGAAGTGTTGAAATCTGAGCAGCCTGTATTAGTTTACTTTTGGGCTTCTTGGTGCGGCCCATGTCAGTTAATGTCACCACTGATTAATTTAGCGGCCAACCAATATAGCGATCGCCTAAAAATTGTCAAAATGGAAATTGACCCCAACCCCATTTCTGTCAAACAGTATGGGGTAGAAGGTGTACCAGCCTTAAGGCTCATCCAAGGGGAAAAATTATTAGAATCCACTGAGGGAGTTATTAGTAAAGACAAATTATTGAGTCTGCTAGATACCCATTTAAATAACAATTAGTCATTAGTCATTGGTCATTGGTCATTAGCAAATGACTAATGACAAAGGACAAAGGACAAAGGACAAATGACTAACATACAATTTTCACAACGTTTACAACCTCTACAATTTAACGTGTTTGCGGAGATGGACAAAGCTAAAGCGGCGGCTTTGTCTGTTGGGCAGCAGTTAATTGATTTATCCCTGGGTTCTTCGGATTTGCCGACAGAGGCGCACGTTCTAGAAGCGATCGCCCAATCTTTGTATGATCAAAGCACCCACGGTTATTTGTTATTTAACGGTACGCAAGCCTTTCGACGAGCTGCGGCTGACTGGTATGAGCAGAAATTTGGCATCAAGGTTGATCCCGAAACCGAAGTATTACCTTTAATTGGTTCTCAAGAAGGTACGGCTCATTTACCTCTAGCTTTATTAAATCCTGGGGATTTTGCCTTATTGCTCGACCCTGGTTATCCCTCCCACGCAGGCGGAGTGTATTTAGCCAGTGGACAAATTTATCCTATGCCCTTACTGGCAGAAAATGGATTTTTACCAGTATTAGCAGATATTCCGGCGGCGGTTGTGGCGCAGTCGAAGATGATGGTGTTGAGCTATCCCCATAATCCCACAGCTGCGATCGCCCCTTTGGCTTTTTTCCAAGAAGCTGTGGCTTTTTGTCAGCAACACAATATTGTGTTAGTTCACGATTTTCCCTATGTAGATTTGGTATTTGCGGAAATTCAGGGAATAGAGTCCCCATCTTTAGTACCATCAATTCTGCAAGCTGACCCAGAAAAAAGCGTCTCGATTGAATTTTTCACCCTTTCTAAGTCTTACAATATGGGCGGCTTCCGCATTGGCTATGCCATTGGCAATGCTGAATTAATCAAAGCTTTACGTCACATCAAAGCCGCAGTTGATTTTAATCAATATAGAGGAATTTTGAATGGAGCGATCGCAGCCCTAACCGGGCCACAAGCCGGAGTCAAAAATACAGTCGCCACCTTCCGCCAACGCCGTGATGCTTTTGTGAATGCTTTACATCGCATTGGTTGGCAAGTTCCCAGTCCCGAAGCCACGATGTATATTTGGGCTAAGTTACCCGCACCTTGGCAAAATAATTCTGTGGAATTTTGTACTCAGTTAGTCAAACAAACCGGGGTAGCCGCTTCTCCCGGTGCTGGTTTTGGTAAATCTGGAGAAGGATATGTGCGGTTTGCCTTGGTACATGAACCAGCTTTATTAGAAACTGCCGTGGAGCGAATTGCTAAGTTTCTTTAAGTATGCCGAGGTCAGTGGATTTATCAAGTCTTGATGTTAAATTTGTCAGAATTTGATTAATCCATATCTAACGTTGGGTTTATTTAAGATACACTACAGAGAAATTACGGAAATGTCACCGAGATATTAAAATCTATCGGTGACGGTTGACTAGAAGTGGTGAATAGAGGTGCATGGCAAGTAGTGTGGTAAAAATTAGCCTGTGTGCTGCGTCTTTCTTGGTGATTGGTGTTTGGGGACAGCAGTCAGTTTGGGGTTTGAGCAACACTTCATTACGAGAACCAGAACAGACGACTTCCCAAGCAGAAGTAACTGGGGATGAAAATCATACCAGCCCAAATCATTACTACACACCCAGTTTGAGTCTCACCCCTAGAAGTGATGCACCTGTATCTAGTTACATCCCTGCCTATAGCAACAGGTGGGCAAACCTCAGTAGTACAAATCCACGCCCCCGGAAAGTCCCAGAACCTTCAGTCTTGCTGGGATTAATTGCGATCGCAGGTTGCTTAGGAATACAGCATCAGCAGAAAAAAGCTAGGTAAAAATTCTTTTGAACAGAGAAATAAGGAGAGGGGTAAAGAACGCGCCACAATTCTACCCAATACCTTTCGGTTAAGATATCTCTTCGTTGAGGCAGCAGTTGTGCGGAGGAGCAGAGGGGCAGGGGAGAAGTTACTGTTAATTCTCCCTTGCGCCCCTGCATCCCTGCACCCAAGATACCTTCACAAGTAAATTCCTTATCCGAAAAGTATTGCAATTCTACCTATCAATACTTATTCCCCCGCGATGCACTGAGCTTGCTGGAGTGTTGCCTGTTGTCCGTTTCCTATTGCCTTTTCAATCAATGTCATATTAACGACACTAGAAAAATTAGTAATTTAGTAGATTTGCTGAAATCAATAGCAAAAGATTAGTCATCTTTTTATTCAGAATCCACAACAGCTTTACCCAATACAGTCTCCCCGTTTCCTAAACTAGATTGGTGTGCATAACTACTAGGGATGATTAAAAGCTGGTGATATTTGAGACCAGCCGCATTCTTTAAAAGTCAAGGCCTGTAGTCAGGCTAACCCAATTCCAGAGACACATAAAAGTATACAAAATTACCACAAAACTGGCGGAGACAGTAAATGAAAAGAACTTTGAAAACACTTGTAATTGGTGCCTCGATGGCTGTTGGCGTGAGTGCGATCGCCTCTAACCCAGCACAAGCTGGTGTTTTAACCAATGCCACCATTACTGGCAACGATTACATCAAATACAACGTTAATGGCACCAACACAGAGGAAGCTCCAGGTGCTGACTTAGCAACTATTTTAACTGGTGACAGCAGCAGCCCTACTGGTAATGTTGAGTTATTCGCTAGTAGTGAAAAAGCTCCCCTCTTCACAACCTCAACAAATACCACACAACGTGTTTTAGCACTGAGAAATTTCTTTAATTACAACCAAGTTACAACTTTAAGTGGTGAAATTAATGGCAAACAAATCTCTTTGAGTAGCCTGACGGCTACTGATTGGTTTGGTGCAAGCAGTGTACAGGCAGTAACAGGAGCAGCAACAAATACACTGTTAAACAACGCGATTAATGGGTTGTACAATTCATCTAATTTGGCAACTCAGTGGTTTAATACTACTTTATCTACTTATGGTGTGACTGCTAACCAAACCCTGTTTAACACATTTTTACTGGCAGGTGGATTTCAACGCTTCAGTGACCCCAATATTTCTTATGTCAACCAAAATGACACCACTGGAGAAATTAAGATTGGTTTAGCTGGTCACTTAAATGCAGCAACTCTTTTAGGACTAAACCCAGAAAACAAAATACAAGTCAGCGAACTTGTTAAGGTTTCTTATAACGGAGGGCCATCTGAAATCCTTTACAGTTATAAAGCCTCTGATTCTGGTCTAATTTCTAAAGATGGGACTAAATCTCATAATGGCAACTACGAAGTAACCATCCAAGGTATACCTGTACCAACTCCAGAGCCAACAGCTGTACCAGAACCTTCTGTAGTACTCGGTATTTTGGGTGTAGCTGGAATCGTTGCTACACAACGCAAGTTAAAGAAAGTTTCCGGTTGAGACTCCGGTTTCCATTCCAAATAATCACTAAAGGAGCAATTATGCTCCTTTTTTTTATGAAATCTTTATATCTTCTCTGTGGAATTACTGTTGTATATATTACTATAATAAGCCATTTATGTAAGTAGATGTACATGACTGGAGATAAATTCACAATCAAGTTCTATGATAGAAATATAAAGATTTATTGAGTAAATATTAATTTTTTGTTAAAATATTTCAATAAATCATAATAATATTATTTAGTAAATACTAAGATAAAAATTAATTTTTATTGACTATTTTCTGATATAGCGAAATAGTATAAATAGATTTTTAGTAACTTAATAAATTCCTCTGACAGCATATTTTTATTCAATTTAGAATCAGGAATCTATATCTTCAATTCTGTTTTGTAATGACAGTAAATTTACTCACCATTAATCAGCAAGTGCATCTCAATCAATTAAAAAGAGTCTTATTAATTGAAGATAACCATGTAAACCGGATGTTGCTGAGTGACTATCTCGGTTACTGTGGATTTAATGTCAAAAGTCTGTCAAATGGTACAGCTTTATTTTCTACTGTCAACACATTTCAGCCCGATTTAGTGTTACTAGATTTAAAATTACCTGATATTGATGGCTATTGGCTGTTAGAACAAATTCAAAAACATCCATATTTATCTAAAATACCTGTGATTGTAGTTTCAGCTTTTGCTTTTAAAGCTGATCAAGAACGAGCTATAGATTTAGGCGCACGTCGTTATCTTGTAAAACCGATAAACCTTACCGCTTTGATGATGAGCATTCAAGAAGAGTTGGCTTGTCACTGTATATAAAATTTTTTATACCAACTTTATCAGAATTAGCACTCGATAAGTAGCCGGACAAAAATATTTACAGTCATTGCGAACGAAGTGAAGCAATCGCAGGGGTTGGGATTGCTTCACTTCGTTCGCAATGACATTGTGTAATTAATTCTGTCAGACTACTTAAATCCTGTAGAGATATTTTTTTGAAATACACGTAGTGGCGTTGAAGAATTTCAAAAATAAAATCGGATTATTCGAGATATTGATTATCATAGAATTATTCACCTTCAGATTCAATTAACAATTCCCTCAAGTCGGAACTTAGCAAATAGGTAATCTGAATATGCTGGCAAATAAAATCCTAGTTGCTGAGGATGAAAATTTCCTTATTAATGAGAAAATGCAGGAACAACAGCAACCAATGTTGGCAATTATTAACAGTATGCAACATGCTGTAGTTGTCACGGATACTGATGGTTGCATTCAATTTATGAATTCAATGGCGGAAACACTGACAGGTTGGCAGCCAAAAGAAGCACAGGGAAAAAATGTAGCAGAAGTTGTTAACCTGATTGACAAAGATATAGAAGAAGCAATTGAAAATCTAGCTACACAAACAATAATTACAGGAACGATTATATATTTACCCGATAATTGTGTATTAATTAATAAACATGGGAGAGAAATATTAGTTGGCGATTATGCTGCACCGATGCGGGATAGTAGTAATAATATTACTGGTGCAGTATTAGTGCTGCAAGAAGTCACCCAACGCAAACTAATGGAGTCACGACTGCTTCAGAATGCGTTTTATGATGGACTGACAGCATTACCAAATCGAGCTTTATTTTTAGATCGATTAAAACAAGCGGTAGAAAGAAGTAAACGCCGGATAGATTATCGTTTTGGAATTTTATTTTTAGATTTAGATGGCTTTGAGGAAATGAACGATCGCTATGGTCATACGATGGGCGATGATTTATTAATAGCGATCGCTCGTAGATTAGAATCGTGCCTCCGCAGTGGTGATACCGTCGGCAGGTTTAGCGGCGATAAGTTTGCTGTACTGCTTGAAGATATTAAAGATATTAACGATGCCATTAACGTCGCTAAACGTATTCAAGACACTTTAGGCTTACCTTTAACACTCAATGGCAACTTATTTTCGACCACAGCCAGTATAGGTATTACTCTCAATCAAGGTGGTAGCGATAAACCCGAAAACTTACTGCAAAATGCAGATGCAGCAATGTATCATGCCAAGCAGCAAGGAAAAGCGCGTTACGCAGTATTTAGGAATGGGGAGTAGGGAGTGGGGAGTAGGGAAGAATTTACTAGCAATTAGGACTTAACATCACACCCCACACCCTTACACCCATTCTTCACAGACAACCTTGGTGCGTCAGTCCTGTGCAGATTTAAACCACAGCAGATACTTGCTTTTGGAAGTAAGCCTGCATGACTCTTTCGGCAATTTGACGACTAGTTAAACCTAATTCTGCCTTCGATTCTTCGGGGGTAGCGTGTTCAACTAAGACATCTGGGATACCAATACGCTTGATGGGGACAACAATATCAGCGTCGAGTAAAGCTTCAGCCACAGCAGAACCAAAGCCACCCGTGACACAACCTTCTTCTAGGGTGACAACGCGACCAATTTTCTTAGCCAAGGGTAAGATTAATTCTGTATCTAATGGCTTGACAAAGCGGGCATTAATGACTGTAGCTTCAATACCATGTTCGCTGAGAATTTCTGCCGCTTGCATACTGGGGTAAACCATTGTGCCGTAGCCAACGATTAACACATCATCACCATTGCGGAGAATTTCACCCTTACCAATTTCCAAAGGTTCCCAGCCTTCTTCCATTAAGGGGACACCGTAACCATTGCCACGGGGGAAGCGCATAGCGATCGCACTGCTGGTATGATTAATGCCAGTCACAATCATCCGTTGTAATTCGGCTTCATCCTTGGGAGCCATCAACACGATGTTTGGAATGCAGCGCAAATAAGCAATATCATACATCCCCTGGTGAGTGGGGCCATCAGCACCCACAATACCTGCCCTGTCTAAACAGAAGAACACAGGCAAGTTTTGAATACAAACATCGTGAATAATTTGGTCGTAAGCCCTTTGTAAGAAGGTGGAATAAATAGCCGCCACCGGACGCATACCTTCAGATGCTAAACCTGCTGCTAAAGTAACAGCATGTTGTTCAGCAATACCCACATCTATATATTGATTAGGTAGTTTAGCTTGGAGTTTGTCTAAACCTGTACCTGTAGCCATTGCGGCTGTAATACCGATAATTTTCGGGTTTTGTTCAGCTAGTTTAACTAAGGTATGGGCAAAGACTTTGGCATAAGCCGGGGGTTTGGGTTTGCTAGAAGGAATGGCTTTGCCGGTTGTCAAGTTAAAGGGGTTTTGGGCGTGGTAGCCTACTTGGTCTTGTTCGGCTATTTCATAGCCTTTACCTTTGGTGGTGACTACATGAACTAAAACTGGCCCTTGTATTTGATGCGCCTGTTGGAAAGTTGCAATCAATTCTTCTAAATTGTGTCCATCCACTGGCCCCATATAAGTAAAGCCGAGTTCTTCAAACACCGCCCCTACTTTGGGAACCGCTAACCGCTTCATCCCTTCTTTGATGCGTCCCAACTCTGGAGACAAAGATTCACCCACGAAAGGAATTTGCTTGAATTGTTCCTCGAAGTTATCTTTGATGAATTGGACTGGCGGACTCAGGCGCATTTTGTTCAGGTAGCGAGGAATTGCACCGACGTTGGGAGAGATGGACATCTCGTTGTCGTTCAATACTACCAGCAAGTTGGTTTTCGGTAGATGTCCAGCATGGTTAATGGCTTCTAACGCCATCCCACCTGTTAAAGCACCATCGCCAATAACAGCAACAGCTTTAAACTTTTCGCCTTTTAAATCTCTAGCTAATGCCATACCCAAGGCGGCGGAGATACTTGTAGAAGCGTGACCAGCACCAAAATGATCAAACTTGCTTTCGCAACGTTTGAGATAACCTGCAACTCCGTTTTTTTGTCTGAGGGTATGGAAGTTACTATAACGTCCTGTAAGCAATTTGTGAGGATAAGCTTGGTGTCCGACATCCCAAATAACTTTATCCTGATCTAAATCTAATGTTTGGTAAAGCCCTAGAGTTAACTCTACAACACCCAAACCTGGCCCTAAATGACCGCCTGTTGCTGCTACTGTTTGCAGGTGTTTATCTCGAATTTGGCGAGCAATTTGTTGCAGTTGCCGGATAGATAAACCGTGCAACTGATTAGGATGGGTGATTTCGCTCAGATGCATATTATAGGGTTTTCCTCTCTAATTTCTACTTTTCGTATTTTGATTTTCCCACGGTCGGGTTGCCCCCATGATGATGAGGCATTGCAATTCTGTTACATAACCCGTTAAGAATGAGAACTTACGTAATCACACACTCTAATCCAGCATGGTGTTAAACGATGAAAGTCTTTGGCTGTCAATGTTTGACATTCCTGATACCTGTTGTTTGTGTGAGTTCTCTGAATATGGGTAAGTTACCTTGATTACTAGGGTGAAACTGTATTATCAGGCACAGTCGGAACTTCTGGTGTGTCTGGGAGTTTTTGTTGTCGTTGCAAGTATTTACTCAACACGTAAGCCATATCTCCACGAGTCATGGGTTGCAATGGGGAAAGATTGCCTTGGCTATCTGTGTTGACAAATCCTTCGGAGACGACGGTGGCGATCGCTCTTCGCGCCCATGCTGGAATTGATTTAGCATCAGGATGGGAGGCTAAAATCTCATTCACCGAATCATCATCAAATTGAAAGACACCGTAAGCTTGGGCAAATATCGCTAAAGCTTCTGCCCTGGTAACTCTTTGGTTGGGAAAAAACAAATTCCCCCGATAGCCTTTCATAATGTCTGTTTTTAAGACTATCTGAATATCGTTAAATGCGCGATTAGAAGCTGGGACATCTGCAATCACAACATTTTCTTGACTTACAGCTTGTCGTTTATCTAGCCGAAAGACTTTCACCATAATTGAGGCTAATTCTGCCCGACTTACCAATCTTTCGGGATAAAAATTACCATCTGGTGAATTGGTCATCCATTTGGCAGCAATTACCTGTTGAATGGAATCTGAGCTTGTCTGAGAAGGCGTTTCTGTTGATTGTGCCTGAACATTTACCGGAAAACTTTGAAGTAGCACAACTAAAGAAATCGTACTAAAGTACTTGCTGATATTTCTCATTATTCTTTCAGATACTCATTTATGAATACAACCAACTGCCAGACTGGTTGGAAATTCAAATCTGGGCTAGTTGAATTTCAAAACCTATGAGATGAATTTCTCATCTTGTGACGTAGGATAGTTAAGTAATGTTGCAAGGACTGACGCAGTGAGACGAAATATCAAGGGTTAGAGAGAGGGTGTAGGTAACTGTTTGGTTGACCGCCAAACAAAAAATTTGGCAGGGTTGATTTATCGACGGCTGCGTATAGAATTTGTACTGATACATACTGAATGCTATTTGTTGAGAATTGTAACTAGCGAATAAATATTTTTTAACACATCCATTCTCTTGTGTTTTTTTACAGATAGATTGAAATCAAGTGACAAGGGCTAGGAAAATGCCGCAGACAGTTCAGCAGCATCATAGACTAGGTACAGAAGTTTTACAAGGTTGCAATTTGACGCAACTCACAAACCAACAAATACAAGAATTTAAACAATCTCTGTGGGCTAATGGTGTAGTTGTCCTCAGAAATCAACATTTAACAGCGTCACAATTACAGGAATTTGCTAACCGCGCTTTTGGGGAATCAGGCTTTAAGTATCTGCCTCAACCTTTAGACCCAGAGATTGACCCAAATTTACAAAGCCCTGGTGTTGGTATTTTAGGAAATCCCAAAACAAATTCTTCCGAAATTCTGGGTAAATTTGCTTGGCAATGGCATCATGACAAAGACCATCTGCCCAGAACAGCAGGTCTAGAGATGAATTCTTTGTATGTGGTGATGTTGTATAGCGTGGAAATACCAGCACAAGGAATTGATGGTCAACCCCACACCACAGAATTTCTTGATATGGTAGAAGCTTATCAAAATTTTGCGCCTGAATATCAGCGACAATTAGAGCAAATGTCAATGTATCATCTGCCACCAGGAACCTCTAAGCTAGGAGCAGATGTGCCGATGAAAAAACATCCGATTGTGTCCACTCATAAAGTCACTGGGCATAAGGGCTTATATTTAGGTTCAGATACATCCATACTTGTAGGGATGGAAGATGAATTGAGTTTGGCAAAACAGTTTTGGCACGAACTCTTTCAACAGATTTTAGAACGTACACCCGTTTATGCTCATGTTTGGCAGCCTGGAGATTTGGTTGTTTGGGATAACTCCCAAGTTATGCACGCTGGTGTTGCTTATGATGCCAGTAAGTACAAGCGTGTGGCATTGCGTGTAGGAGCAGTGGATATGGCATTGGCAAGGGTGTAGGGGTACAGGGGTGTATGTATCTAAAACCCTTATACCACTTCCCCTTACACCCAATCTTCATAGACAATCTTGGTGCGTAAGTCCTGTGTAGTTGAAATATTATTTATTTCAACTGCACAGGTTTATGTTGGGCGGGTCTAGTTTTACCAAGCACCCCAAATCGCAAAGGTAATTCCTGGGGTCTGCATATTTACAAACATGGTTTGCCCATCAGGTGAGAAACAAACTCCAGCAAACTCTGATGTATTGAGAGCATTCCTGGCAAACTTGTAAAGACTGCCACTGGGTGTAATGCCCAAAATATGATCTGTTCCATCTCCATCTTCACAAAGGAAGATGTCACGGTTGGGGAAAACAATAATATTGTCGGGATTATCTAAAAAGCCAGAATTGTTAGGTTCAATATACAGTTCAACAGTATTGTTAGTAGGTGAATAACGCCAAATTTGACCATCTCCCGTACTACCGCCACTCTTACAAGTGAAGTAGACATAACCATTACCATAAAAAATGCCTTCCCCACCGGAAAACCTGGCCGCACCTTTGTTATAACCTTCGGTTCTGACGGTATCAGTCGCAGGATCAGGAGTATTGATTGTTACCCAATCTACTGCCTTTGGAGTATTTTTGGGGAAATTTGTAGCGGTGTTGATTCCAGATGAGCCGATAATTCTTAAGGCGTAAAGCGTACCGCCAGCACTCAGGTTGTTGGGTTGGTTGGGAATGAAGCGATAAAACAACCCATTTGGCTGGTCTTCTGTCATGTAAATATAGCCTGTGTTGGGATCTACAGCAGCAGCCTCATGGTTGAAACGCCCCATAGCTGTTAGTGGAACAGGGGTAACAAAAGTATTGGTGCTACTGGGAACTTCAAACACATAACCATGTCTTTTGCTGTTATTAGTTTCAAAGGTTTCTTCACAACTTAACCAAGACCCTGAAGGGGTAGGGCCACCAGCACAATTACGAATGGTTCCCGCCAGAACTCCTCGATGTTCCACTAGGTTACGGGAAGAATTAACCACTAATTTCGTGCAACCGCCCCTAGCATTTGTGTTGTATTTCCTGTTATTGGGTGCATTCAAACCATTACTAGAGGTTGGAGAAAGTTCATGGTTGCGAATCAGAATTGTATTACCATTGGCTCCAGCAAAAGCAGCCATACCGTCATGACCACCGGGAACTCTGTTGCCGTCAGTCATTGTTTGCCCTGTTTCTGATAATCTTCTGTAAGAAAATCCCGCAGGTAAATCTAGGACACCTAAAGGATCTGGTTGTAAAGCACCGTAAGGCCCGGCTGCTAATGTGCGCTGGGCGTAAAAAGCTTGTAATGGTGATAAGAGAACAGCACCTGCTGTTCCTGTTCCGGCTAAGGTAAAAAATTTACGTCTGGAAAATTTCACAGTGTTCTCCTGAATTATGAATGAATTGTCTGCTACTCAGGAGTTATAAGCGATTGATGTTAAGAGACACCTAAGATAACCTTATAAAAGCTAGATAAAACCCTGTTAAAAATGAAAAGCCCGCCTGTAGCGGGCTATCGGGGACTTGTGAGATTTAAACTGTGACGAAATAGTTAGCACTCAAGCTGAGGTTGGTGGAACCTTGAATAATCGCTACCAATTCCAGACTGTTTTCGTTGAGGAATAGGGCTGTACCTGTGGGTAAACCCGTGGGTACAGATCCCAAGCTGTAGCTAGATTTGGAGCCTGATAATTGGATGATATCTTCTAGGGCATTGAAATCGGTGATTAAGGCATAGTCACTTAGACCAGAGGTGCTGGTATTACCATCGCTGTAGAAAATACCTGTGGTAGCACCAACCACAAAGCGATCGCTCCCTATACTACCTGTTAGGCGGTCAACTTCACCCAAACCTCTACCAGTTGAGGCATCTGCGCCTGTTAGTATATCGTTGCCGTCATCACCAAACAAGCGATCGCTCCCCGTACCACCAAAGACTGAATCATTACCGCGTCCGCCATTGATGCGATCGCTCCCACTATCGCCATAAAGCAAATCATTACCGTCGCCACCTGTAATCCGGTCGTTGCCAGCGTTGCCGCGAATGGTATCATTAGCCGCACCACCAGACAGCACATCATTGCCAGTAGTACCAACCAGATTGAGTGCAGCAATTACTTGATTGTTTTTGGTGCTGTTATAGTTCTCGCCCAGAAATCCGGCATTTAGTACGGTGTTCAAGTTCAACAGAGTACCGTTGGACTGGGTAAAGCTATTGCCTTGGAGTAATTGTGTATACAAAGTATGGGCGTAGCTGTGATTACCCACAAAACTAATTTGTCCTGGTTGAAACAGGTCATTCCAGTTAATGTAGAGGTCTAGGGTAGCGAGTCTGGCATCGTAGCCCAGGGTTTCACTAGTATGTATGGCTGTAACGCGAGTTGCATCGGTGGGATCTAAGCGATCGCCTACTGCTGCGCCTTCAAAATTCGGCCCGGCTGGATCTAAGCCCACAATTTGTCCGATGGAACTTCCCGTAGCTGCACGATAAGCCGTACCAGCAAACCCCGCTACATGCGCTCCTAAACTATGTCCAATCAAGTTAACATCACTTGGAGCTACACCGCGACTTCTTAAATAGGTAGCCAACTGATTTCCAACATCCCGCGTGTTACCAGCCGCAGTTGGATAATACAAGGAACTTGCGCCAGCTTCCCAATCTACCAAAATAATGTTTGCATTCGACTCGCGCTGCCGAATGGTTTGGGCAATGTTGACTACCCAATCTGCGGGTTGGTAGTTATTCCCAGCATTGCCAGCCGTACTTTGATAGCCGTGAATAATAGTATATGTCGGCTCACTAGAATTAATTATTCCTGAACGGTTAATAGAACCGTTTCCCCACACATTAAAAGTAACTTGAACCATAGGAAAAATGTTTGTTTTTTGGGCATAATTTTTTGACAGCAAAAATTCACTTATTTGATTGCAGAAATTTCTGCAATCAAATAAATGTCAGATGACAAATTATTTGTTGTGACTGAATTGATAAAAATGATTTTCTGGATTTTTTAAATCTTGGTAGAGACGTTACTATTGCAATAACATCTCTACCAAGATTTTTATTTCAATTCAGAAATTTAAATAATTGAAAAACTGATTTTGCTATAGCTAAGTTAAGCTGATTAATTAATTTTTGAGTAAAAATCAGTATAAATATAATTTAAAATTAGATAAACTTTTATTTATGGTTGCCAGTGCGATCGCCAATTTAATATCCAAAAAATAATAGATTAATTTTTTTTGTCAAAAATTAATCCTAAAAATATTTGGTTAGTTTTTGCTGTTTTGAGATTTACCAACTTTGTTCAAGTTGTTTATTAGTAGACACCCGTTGTGGCTTTTCGTTAGAAATGGCCTTCAGTTTAGAGGTAAAAGACTCGGAGCGATCGCTTGTTTCAGGGGTAAAGCGGTCAATTGGGGGATGATTAACGGTAGATGGCAGTAATTTGGGCTGATTGTCAGAGTTTGCTGAAAAATTATGAGGCAGGACTGGTGAAGAAGTCACCCTAGATTTAGTTTCTGTGGCGGGGAGAGTTAAAGTTGATGATGCCAAAATGTTTTTGACACGTTCACTTTCGCTACGGCTAGAGGCGGTTCCTGTGCGTTTGTAGCTGGGTTCAAATTCCGCCTCAACCGAGTAGGCAGAATTATTTACTGCCAAATTGGCAACATTCGCTACATTTTCTGAGTTACCATCTTCTTGTGCAGGTGGTAATGCTGGCGTGTTGAGGGCAGTTAAGATTTCTGGGAATTTGCTGCAAATTAGGCGTTCAAATTCCATGTTGAAATGATAAATTGCCTGTTGCCGTCGTTGCCAAAATGCCAGGATTTGCTGGACAGAAATCGCTTTATAACGACCTTGATACAAAGCTTCAATGACTGCTAAGTGCAGCCAATCAAGGGGATATTGATTTTGCCAACGGTAAACTAACTCAGTCGCACTATAGCCACTGAGGTCAAAACTGTAGTGAATTAGGAGGGCGGCTGCTAATTCAGCAGCTGTTTCTGGCGTTTTGGTAAACATGGGACTATTGGCTTGAGGCAATAGGTGTAAATTTTCGACCCATCGCCTATAGCCTAGTGTGTTTTTAGCTATAGGGTTGGTCACCAAGGTTTCCAAGTTAATCAGCAATGTTTTTCATTTTACTTGGTCAACCCTTGGCTGTCGAAACAATATAGGGCGAATTAAGATTTGCGGTGCGGTTAATAGCTACTAAGGCTTGATAAACCATTGCAGCCACCTCCGCCCTTGTGGCTTCGCGGGTGGGGGCGAGTAAATTAGGCTTGGGATAGTTGACAACGATACGTTGTTGTGTAGCCGTTGCCACAGCTTTTTGGGCATATTCAGGAATAGTATTACTGTCAGTGTAAGGCAGTAATAGATTGCTTTGGGCGGCGGGTAAACCCAGACCATTCACCAGGGAAACAATTACCTGTAACCTTTGGACATTTTGATCGGGGCGGAAAGTGCGATCGCTAAATCCACTCACAAAACCGCCACTAGCAGCAATTTGTAAGGCTTTGTAAGCCCAAAAATTCTGGGGAACATCAATAAATTCAATGGACGGGCGTTTGGGAGTCGGGTTAAAAGCCGCCGCCACTAAAGCTGCATATTGGGCGCGAGTCATGGGTTTATCTGGCTGGTAGCTACCATCAGCAAAACCTTGGGTTAAATTCAGACTGGCTAAGGTGCGAATAAATGGTTCCGCCCAATGTCCCACTAAGTCGGTAAATGTCGGCACTTCAGCATCAGGGCTAACAATATAAGGCGAGGCGATCGCTTTTTCTTTGCTATTAGCAACCAACGCCTGATATAGTAAGGCGGCTATCTCGCCCCGTGTAATTTCCCGCAGAGGTTCTAATAAATCCGATTGGGGATAATTAACAATAATTAATTTTTGGGTGGCGACGGCGACAGCATTAGTAGCATAACTGGGAATTTGGGCGCGATCGCGGTAGACACTCAACACATTAGAATTACCTCCTGCAAATTTTAAACCGTTCACAATTGATACAATCGCCTGTACCCTTGTGAGATTATTTCCAGGGCGAAATGTGCCATCAGGAAAACCGCTAATAAATCCGGCTGTCGCTGCACTAAAAATAGCTGGTGCTGCCCAAAAATCAGGTTTGACATCAGTAAATTTACTACCTTGGCTACTGCTGGGTAACTGAAAAGTTTTCGCCAACACCGCCGCATATTGGGCGCGGGTAATGGGTGCATTCGGCCTAAATGTGCCATCAGGAAAGCCGCTAATTGCCCCTCGACTAACTAAGGCTTCCACAAACACCGCCGCCCAATGTCCCGCCAAATCAGGAAAACTGCTACTTCCGGTAACTAATCTCGGACTATCTTCGGTGGCGGCGACAAAATTAACTTGTCCTTTGACAAAGGTGGGGTTTAATTGATTACCCGCAGAAACTAAAGGCTGGGCGGCTGCATTTTGTAAATCAAACTCGCCATTTTCTTGAAAGATATTCGCGCCAGCATCTTGGCTATTACCCAAATCTGGGACAGCATTAGCATTAACCAACAAGCCACCTTGGGCATTTTTACTGATGAGATTTTGCCGTAATACCGGACGGGCATCACGAGAAAGGGCGATCGCAGTCCGATTCTCTGATAACTTATTATTGGCAATTAATGGCGCGGCTGAGTCTGTAATCGCTATCCCCAAAGGATTTTTTTGAAAAGTGTTGCGTAATATCTCCCCTTTACTATTCCGCGCCATAAACAACCCACTGGCAGCATTTTGGACAAACACATTATCTAAAATGGCGGGTTTGGCATTGCCGGTAATAAATATTCCTTCTCGTCCACAACCACTCAAAGTATTGTTAGCTAAATAAGGATTTGATGACTCTATCCATACCCCAGTACCTTTAGCATTGGGATTTGTCACACTCACACCCATCAAACTGGCATCACCCAGCAACAACAACGTAATATTCTGGATGCTAAAAGTCGGGCTTTGATATTCACCCCCGCCAGAAATGACAATTCCTGCACCTTTATTCAGTTCATTACCAATGACTGTTACCCCCGCAGTTAACACCAAGGGAAACTGTTCACCGTTAGCCGCGCTGTATGTCCCTGGTGACAGCTGAATAATTATCGGTGTTGTGGTTCTTAAAGCACGGGTGAGGCTTCTAAACGGGCTCAACCTTGAACCATCATTAGTATCTTTCCCCGTTACAGGGTTGACATAGAGTGTGGCCACGAGGGTGGAATTTACCATTGGTTGTTGAGATGCAAGTGTTTAAACGTCACGGCAGAATCATAACTTAGTTGTAGCCGCAATCTTCAAAGCATCATAGCTGTCGTAAATATACCGACGTAGCACCATTAGTCGCAAGTAGTTGAGGTGATATCTTGATGATTTCAGGATTAGGCGTAAGGATTTAGGGGAGATGATGAAAATTTCTCTTTACTCCTTTGCGCCTCTGCGTGAGACAAAATATTTTCTGGCTAAGTTCTACACCTGTGTAAAATAACTAGGCAGATCAGCAACAGGTATCAAAAAATATGGTTAACCCTAAGATTGGCATCATTGGTGGTAGTGGACTATATAAAATGGCCGCCTTGCAGAATGTAGAAGAAGTGCAAATCGAAACTCCCTTCGGTTCTCCTTCCGATGCTGTAATTGTGGGGACACTCGAAGGAACCCAGGTAGCTTTTTTGGCACGTCACGGGCGCAATCACACCTTATTACCTTCCGAATTACCTTTTCGTGCCAACATCTATGCAATGAAAAAATTGGGTGTAGAGTATTTAATTTCGGCTAGTGCGGTGGGTTCATTAAAAGCCGAAGCCAAACCATTAGATATGGTAATACCAGACCAGTTTATCGATCGCACAAAAAATCGCATTTCTACCTTTTTTGGCGAAGGAATTGTGGCTCATATTGCCTTTGGTGATCCGATTTGTCACCATTTAGCTGGAATTTTAGCAGAAGCGATCGCATCTCTCAATTTACCAGATGTTACCCTACATCGCGGCGGCACATATATCTGTATGGAAGGGCCAGCATTTTCCACCAAAGCCGAATCTAACCTGTACCGCAGTTGGGGTGCAACAGTAATTGGGATGACCAACTTACCAGAAGCCAAATTAGCCAGAGAAGCCGAAATTGCCTACGCAACCTTAGCACTAGTCACAGACTACGATTGTTGGCATCCAGATCATGATAGCGTCACCGTCGAGATGGTAATTGGTAACTTGCAACGCAACGCCGTCAACGCCCAAAAAGTCATACAAGAAACTGTCCGCCGTTTGAGTGAAAATCCCCCACCCAGCGACGCACACACAGCCTTAAAATATGCAATTTTGACTCAATTAGATAAAGCGCCAACAGCAACGAAAGAAAAATTACATCTATTGTTACACAAGTACTTATAAATGTGGTTTGGGTGAAGCGCAGTGCAACCCAACCTTGTATATTGAGGGACGTAATGAGTAATGAATAATGAGTAATGAGTTAGAACTTTACTTATTACTCATTACTTAATACTTATGGCGTACCTCACTTACTCCAAAAATGTTGTAAGTCTCGGTGTTGGGAACAACTAGAATGGGATGATAAAAAATTTCGTAGTCTGCGGCTTAAATACAATCCTGGAATAATGGATGATTTGTATGTCTATTGAACTGAGCCTGATCAAAGTTAATTACAAGACACTCCATGACATTGAATCATTTTTAATTCAATGGAATGATAACTATGATGGAGAAACTCATGAATCTTTTGAAGTTAATAACGGTTTGCCAGAAGTATTATCTTTTCTGTTAACTGGTTCAACTGACATATCAGCAGCATGGTTCAGTGATTCTCCATTCTTAGTCCAAGAAATATCAATACCGAACTATGGAAATCTTCTACTAGTCGATGCTTTAGCTGGCGGAAGATGTTTAAAATCATTGCGTTCTCATGGACTTGTAGCAATTTGTTTAACAGTTGAACAGGTTCAGGAAGTTGCTCAAGCTTTGTCTAAAATTTCTCAAGAAGATTTAGCATCACGTTGGGATGCTTTGAACTTATTCGCCAATGCAGAACGTCGTAAAATAATTGGTGGTTTGGAGAAGTTGCAACCAAACTTTAGGAACTTAGAACAGTCTGTGGAGAACATTGAAGATTTTTCAGAATATTTTATCAACGAATTTGTTGCTTATTATATTGATGCTGCTCAAAATAATATGGGAATTGTAATTCTTGATTGTACATAGTCAAGGTTTGGTCTAATATGGGACTCCTATGTGATTTTTGAAATACAGGTAGTAAACACTGCAAAGCTATTGGTGCGTTACGGCTTACGCCTAACACACCCTACACATTTTTAGCAAAACCGCAAAGTTCAATTTCTGCCTGATTAAAATTATCCTTCAATATCTTACGCAACACACGCTGAATGTGTAGGTGTTTTCCTGGCTTAACTTTTGTCAGCGTCAGCAACAATAAGTTATCCTCACCAAAATGTTCTATTCCTGCTACTCGCGTTGGTTCTAAAACATCAGCTTCTTGGGCTTGTAACTGCTGTCCTACTTTTTCCACTACTCGATATACATGATCTAAATTAGAGTCGTAAGCAACACTAAATTCTACTCTTGCATATATATATTGCTTAGAAAAGTTGATAATTGAACCTATATCTCCATTCCGAATAATCTGCAATTGTCCATCGGGATGGCGGACATGAGTAGTTCGCAGTTCAATGGCTTCAACAATTCCCTCCACGCTTCTTTCTTCCATTTTCCCGGCTTCTATATAATCACCTACCAAATAATAGTTTTCAAATAAAATCAAAAATCCACACACAACATCATTAATCAGATTTTGCGCCCCCAGCCCGACTGCTATACCCACAATTCCCGCACCTGCTAATATGGGCGCAGGATCAATGCCAATTAGTTTCAGGATAGTTACTCCAGCAGTAAAATAAATAAAATATTTGGCGAAACTCCGAATTAAGGGAATCAGTGTCAGCCGTTTTTGTCGCTGTGAGTCGTTGAAATCTGTGGTTCTTAAATAGAACTCATCTAGTAAAAAGTAAGCAACTTCTATCAAAGTATTGCTGAGAAAGAAAACCCCAATAATTTGCACAACTCTAGGAGTATACTCACTTATCCACGCAATAGGTTCTATTTCCGGGAGAACGAGATTGACAATTCCCACATAAAGGACATATTCTAAACATTTTTTAAATAGGGGAATTAAGTGGCGTAACCGTTCATATAATCGCAGTAGATTATTAGAATGAGAAAACTTGAGACTGAGCGCATCAAGAGTATCAACAATAGTTGCAACAGCTTTAACAATTAATAACCCAACTGAAATAGTAATATATATTTTTAAAGCAATAAATAGATATTTAGTAACAATTGCGGGAAGATACAAAAAATTAGCGCATAAAATAGCAGTAGCTATCCATGCACTATGAATAATAATTCTTTTTAAAGTTTGGAAAAAAGCCTCGACACTTTCATCATTGGCTTTGATTTGATCGACTTTCTTCGCGTAGTCAGAAACCCAGTCTATTCCACGGCTTAAAGGTGGGATGCTAAATTTAACTAGCAATAGCAAACTGATAGTTTTTAAACTTGCAGTGACCAGATTTACCCAAAATTGTGTAGGAAGACTGCGAATCAAATTAAGTTGAAATTCTTGAACATTTTCACCCCGGTAAATTATCATTCCATTCACACCAACCAGCGCCAAACACAGCGCCACGGAAATCAGCATTAAAATTCTGCTAATACTCCGACGTAGGAAGGCGATGTTTGCAGTTCTTTCTTGCAGCCAAGCAACTCTATTTAACTGTTTAAAGATGATGCCAATTAGCAAGTTTAATAGCCAAAAAAGAACTAATACAAATATGACTTCACCAATAATAATTGCTATGTTTGCTATATTCATTTTTGAATAGGATTATCTAAGAACAAGAAAATGAAATTAGTTAGATACGCAAGGGTTTAAAATTTTTTGGTATCTCTTTGTACAAAAAAACTTACTTTTACTCTTGAGAAATACGTAAAAGTATACTCAACATTTTTTAATCTCTCTGACTTTGTATAAAAATGCAAGGACACTTAAGACATTTAAGACAGTTTAGCCTAATCAATCATTAAAACAAATTATTTATTTATTTTTTGTAGTTTTATACTTATATACCAATACGGTTCAGTTAAGAGAATAGTAGGTTGGGTTACGCTATCGCTACACCCAACAAAGTATGCGTGAATGTTGGTTTCCGTTCCTCCACCCAACCTACACCTAAATAATTTACTGAGGTTTTTATTAATACTACAAACGTAAAATTTCTTTCCTGAAAAACAAGAGAATTTTTATTAAAAATTTTTCAATTAACTATTTACAAGTATAAATTTATACCTTATTATATATTCAGCACGATAAAGGCGATCGCCTCATCCCGCGAAGAAGTGTGCGATCGCCTTATCTGGCTCCCATATTCAGGAGATAAATACATGATGGCACAAATTACCAAAAATCCCCTCCCCCACAGAGAACCAATTAAACATTTACTCATTGGTTCCCCCAAAGCGGTTAACAGTACAATCCACTATTTGCAAGTCATTGGCTACGCCAGCGTTGGCGACTGGAGTCCGCTATTACCAACCGCTAACGAAGATGAAGTTATGAGTATTTTAATTCGGCAAATTTTGATGCAGTAATCCTGATTTAGAGACGCGAAATTTCGCGTCTCTACTGAATATTGCAGCCTATTTTGGGTAAATGAGGTAGCGCGGACTAATGAAAAATCAAAGTTTTGAAACGTGTAGCCGCGACTTCAGTCGCCTGGTGCAAGATATGTGTCTCCCTTGTCTACCTTGTCCTTGTTGTTCACATATCTTGTTGATATGTCGTTAATAATGCAGGGATATGATCATAACCATCCACACCAATGATTGCGATGATTTTAGGGCGGTGTTGTTGTAACAGATTTTGAAATGATTCTTTGCCGATTTGTCCTTGCAAAATTGTTAATAAACCTGCTGGCTGTTTCCATTCACTAGAAGCAATCTGCTCTAAAAGATACATACCTAAACTGCCAGTGTAAATGGCTTTTTCAGCATTTTGTAATTGATAATAAGCTTCGGCTAAGTATGCTAAATTCCGCCCTTGTAGATATAAATCTCCCGCAGTTTGGGCTGTTTTAAAACCATCTTCTAAATATTTAATTGCGGTTTCGGGTTGATCAATTACTAGATAAGCAATGCCTAAACTACTCAAACACAAAGCTTTACTTTGGATATCACCTAATTTTTCTAATAACTTTAAACCTTGTTCTAAATAATTAATGGGCATCTCATAAGTTTCTGGTTCAACTTGTTCTAGTTGTTGTGCTTGCATAACTTCGCTGTAACCGAGATTTACTAAGGCGTTGGCTTCACCATTGCGATCGCCTGCTTGCCGACTCAAGATTAAAGCGCGTTGGCTATAATTAATCGCCTCGCCATAATCTTTTTCTTGTACATAAGTCCGGCTGAGGTGGTTGAGGTTGGCAATTTCGCAGGGGCGATCGCTGGCATTTCTGGCTATATCTAATGCTTGCAAGTGAAAGTTAATCGAACGCGGATATTGTCCTAAAGCTCGTTGCGAATAACCCAAAAGTGTCAAAATCCTGGCTTTTTCCTGGGTTCCTTCCACTTGGCGCAAGGGTTCATCTAAATAATCTAAGGCGTTTCTTAAATAACTCCCCGAAAATGAGGCAAATATCCCACCATAAAGGGGAAAATAAGGACGTTGGGCAAAGTTTCGCAGAATTTGCAACATCATTTGCGAACCTGCATTACCAAATCTCGCCGCCGTATTACCAAAACCACTGGCTAACTGACTCCAAATCACCGCAAAGGTCAAATAGGTCGAAATTGATAATTTTGAGCCTGCTTGCACATTATATGGTTGTTGGTCAAACCAGTTAACTAAACCACGTTGCAAATACTGTAATATCAACGCTAATTCTACCCAGTCACCCAGGGTCACATTGCTTTGCTGTTCGGCAAATTCAATGGCAGATTGTCCCAAAGCTAAAGTCCGAAAGAATCCATAGGGAAACTCACTATTAACTTTCTTTGCCCAAGTTGCCCAAGGGCCGTTTTCTCCTGGTACGCCGCCAAATCCCAAGTCTCGATTTTGTTCGTACATCCAACTAATCAAGTGGTCTTGGAGTCTTTGCCAAGAAGCTAAACCACGGGTGATACCTTGTGATATTTGTGCAATATCAGGATCTAATTGAGCAAATTGCTGTAAACCTTTGGCTAACTGCTGTAATTGGGATGAATTGAGTGGTTGTTTTTGATTGGGATCTGTGAAACGCAACAATGTAGCGAGGCGTTCATCTGTAGAAGCTGTGGTAATTTCTCGCACTGCTGTAGCGATCGCTTCTATGGCTTTGTTTTGTTCTGCATAACGTTGCCATTGATTTTGAATTGTTTTAATTGCTCTCAGGCTGCGGTTGGCTTTGGCTTTTTTAAGTTCATCTTGTTCGCTATCTACCTGATTTTGGATGATACTCAAGCGATCGCTCAATGCCAACTCAAATATTTCCCCCGTTCCCGATGTAATATTTTTTTGCAACATCTGGTACACCATCTCCACGGAACTAACTTTGCCCTGGAGGGTGAGTTGAACAATTTCGTCAATTAAAGCGAGGTAGCGATCGCGCAATGGCAGAGAGTCTGACACTTTAGCTTGGGGATAACTTTACACTAATTTCCATTCTAATGTGAGGCGCAGAAGTCAGAAAAAATTTACGGCATAATTGCGAGGAAGTCTTACGGCGCAAACCATTGTTCAAAAATACACACAAGTTTCTTCATTAGCAATGTTAATGCTTCAACTCGCATTGTTTATGTGACAGATTGCATCGTTAATGTGACGACTCGCGTTGCTAATGCCTTGACTCGCATTGTTTATGTGACGACTTGCATCGTTAATGTGACGAGTCGCGTTGTTAATGCTTCGACTTGTAAAAATAATTTATTTTACTGCGATGGCAAATTAAGTACTCACACAGCATTAATTACACACATTCTCTTGCTGTTGCCCGTTCCCTGTAAAGAGTTTCCTACCTCCACGTTGGTTTATTCAGCAGATATTGTCCCTCCGGCTTGGAAAATCTGCTCAACTGTTAAATTCAAATCAGGGAAAGTTGGGGATTGAATGCGATCGCCTTGCCGAAACTTGTTAATTTGATACTCACCATCTTCTAAGCTGCAAACTAAGATTGTTGGTTGTTTGGGTTTACCAATATACTCTCTGCTACCCAACGCCGCATAATCTAAAATCCAGTATTCAGGAATTCCCATTTCTTCATAGTCAGCAAATTTTTTGTGATAATCATCACGCCAGTTTGTGAGGCAGTGCGTTGGACGGGTTTCCCGGCTTGAAGCAACTGCCGTGCTGACTACTTCAACTACTAAGGGAATAGATGCTGCTTGACTCACAGTAGATTTCTTTTTCCACAGTGGTTCATTAACTAAATTTGGCTGATTTAATAACAGGATATCTGGTGAGTAAGCTGATTCACTTGCCAACGGTTTTACGAACACTGTTTTTGGGATGAGATAGGGTAAATTTAACCTGTCTGATTCTACATTTAGCTTTCTCACCAAAAATCCGATAATCTCTTCATGATCGCCTGTTGGGGGTGGCATTTCAACTATTACTCCATCGTGTAATTCATAGAGTTTACCTGAGTCGTCTGGATATTGAGCAACGAATTCATCGAAGGTAACTACTTTGGTTAGGTATTGAGTCATGTATTTAATATTTAATGCCGCATATTAAATATTTTAAGTCTGAAATTCGACGCAAATACAGCAGATACAATGTTTATGAGGTATAGCAACTGATTGAAAAAAGTAATGAATAATGAGTCAGAAATTTACTTATTACTCATTACTCATTACTTAATACTCATGGTGTACTTCACTTACTTATACTTATCATTAACAGCAATGACTAGCGACGTTCACCAGCAGGCTGAGTACTTGTAGGTCGCCAAGCTTCATCGCCGGAATATTGCAGCGCCTTACCATCCAAGATAATCCGAATGCGTCGTTCGCCGTGGCTTCCTTTAGTCTCTTCGACATTGATTGTAAAATCTATCGCTGACAAGATAGCATCACCAAAACGCTCATTCATCCAGCGTTGAAGTGTAGGCGCATACACATCAATGGCTTCATGGAGGCGGTAAATTGCTCCGGCGTTCCACCGCACTGGCGGGACACGTAGCGGATTCAAGATTCCTGCCTTCAGTCCCAATTGCTTTTCTAAGCATTCTTGCGTGGGTGTTTCCAATGGAGCCTGACCTGTGAGAATTGCCCCGATACGGACTGGGAGAAGATTGCAGGCTTTTCCAAGTGCCTCAAGTGTCAGCCCTTTATCTTTAGCGGCTTGGTTTGCTGTGTCGAGGACTTGTTTTCGTTCCTGATAGCTTGCTGCTGCGAGTGCATCTACTACAGTGCTTTTGATTTCTGCCCTTACCAAAGTTGGCATAAACGCAAGCATAGCAGCGATGCCCACACTATATGTGCGAAACCCAATATACTTCATTTTTTCCTCACTATTTATGATACGGAATATTGCCGTATATATGCTTTAGGGATTTAGGTATAAAAAGACTTGCAAGCTTTTTCTTGATAGAACAATATCAATAAATTGGCGTTATATTGTCAATATTCAACTTTTATACAGAATTTTTCTCTATAGCTATCTGATTTAGGATACTTGCGAGAAATTAGAGCGATCGCACATTTGTCAAGAGTTAGAAAAAACAATTAAACAATAGTTTGATAGCATCCTAATTTTCTGCTTGTCTAACTTTAAGTTTTGAGAAATTTATCAGTTAGTAACTAGTGAGATAGAGATATAAGAGAATATGGCAGTGCTGAATTTTAGAATGTTTTTATCTCACGCAGAGACGCAAAGGCGCAAAGAGTGAGAGTTAGAATCTGAAATCAAAGCGGATTCCCATATTATCTAATTAACTGTGCTGCTGAATTAAAAAACTGACGATACAATCCCTTGGTGACTAAAATTGTTGTCAACAAATTAGCTATTGCAACCATAAATACAATCAAAATTTCGTAAGAAACTGCATCTAAAGGGTTGACTCCGCCTAATAATTGTCCGGCGGTGATGTTGGGAAGTGTCGCCATCCCAATCAGCATCATTTGATTAATTGTGGGAAGCAATGCAGCGCGAATGGCTTCTTTCCGGTATTGACTAACGGCTTGTTGGGGAGTTGCGCCTAAACTCAAGTGAGTTTCGATTTCAAAAGCGGAATTATTGATGGTACTAACCAGACGTTCACCTGCGATCGCAGCTGCATTCATTCCATTACCAATGATGATTCCCGCTAGGGGAATGAGATAGCGGGCTTCAAACCATCTGTCTGGTTGCAAAATTAACAAGTAAGTGTAAAAAAGTGTGAAAGCGGTACTGATGAAAATCGCTCCCCAAACCACAGGTAAGACGAGGGGAATTTTCTGGCTGATGCGATTGCGGGCGACAATGGCGGTAATTGTCAAGATAATTGCTAAAATTACCAAAACTGCCCCAGGATGATTGACAGCAAAGATAAAGTCGAAAACATATCCCAATACCAGCAGCTGTAAGATGGTTCTGCCTGTAGCAATTGCCCAGTTTAACTCTAATCCTAATTTTTCCCAGGCAGATAAACCAATAGCGATCGCCATTAACCCTACAGCCAAGCCTAAATCAGCTAAATCTAGTTTGATTAATTCCTGCACAGTTGTTTACCTCCTGGAAAAGTGCTGAGTAGAAACTTAAATATTTGTAGCAGTGATATTTGGGTGACAAGGGAGAGGTGTTGGTGAATCAATAAGGATTGACGCATCTCATAAAATGAGTGCTTGCAAGTCTTGTGTATTGACACTTTATCAGAGTGGACTAATTACAAATTACAAATTACGAGTTACAAATTAGTATGATATTTTTACCCATACAATAATTTCAGTAATAACCCTTTTTGATGCGTATCCGGGGCGACAGTCTATTAATCAGCTTTTTGACAAAAAGTCAAGTAGCTAAACTTGACTGTCGAATTGCATCCTTTGTATTTTCAAATCACATAAAAACTCATGTTCCAAAGCGTAAATTCTGTTCCTGCTTTTGATATCAAGCAGCAATACGTCACTATCGAAGCAGAAGTAAGTGCAGCAGTGCTAGAAGTTTTAGCATCTGGACGTTATATTGGTGGCCCGATCATTGAAAGCTTTGAGCAACAATTTGCAGCCTATCATGGTGTTACTAATTGTATAGCTTGTAACTCTGGAACTGATGCGCTCTACTTAGCCCTGCGAGCTTTAGAAATTGGTGCAGGCGATGAGGTGATTACTACACCGTTTACCTTTATTGCGACAGCTGAAGTCATCAGTGCGGTGGGAGCCAAGCCTGTTTTTGTAGATATAGACATTAATACATATAACTTAGATTTGCAGCAAATCGCTGCGGCGATTACACCCAAAACCAAGGCAATTATCCCGGTGCATTTATTCGGACAGCCTGTGGATATGACAGAGTTAATGGCGATCGCCAACAATCATAATTTAGCAGTGATTGAAGATTGCGCTCAATCTACAGGTGCAGTTTGGGAAAATCAAAAAGTTGGTAGCATTGGGCATATTGGCTGCTTTAGTTTTTACCCTACGAAGAATCTCGGCGGTTGTGGTGATGGTGGAGCAATTACAACCAATGATCCCGAATTAGCTGCGAAAATGCGGGTAATTAAAGAGCATGGGCAAAGAAATCGCTATTACTACGAAGAAGTTGGGGTAAATAGTCGTTTAGATGCCATCCAAGCCGCAATTTTGCAAATTAAACTGCGTTATCTGGATAATTGGAATCAAAAAAGACAGGCGATCGCATCTTACTATCAACAATTCCTCAGTCAAATTTCTGGGATTGTCGTACCTGAAGAACTTCCTGGCGGCGAGAGTGTCTGGAATCAGTTTACCATTCGCGTAATCAGTGAATCACGTAATGGTGCTAGTGCTTCTCGTCGAGACTGGGTAAAAAATCAATTGCAAGAACGGGGTGTAAATTCAATGATTTACTACCCTTACCCACTGCATTTGCAGCCAGTATATCAACATTTAGGCTATCAACCAGGACAATTACCAGTAGTTGAACAAACCTGTCATGAGGTTTTATCTTTGCCAATGTTCCCAGAACTGACAACCCAGCAGCAAGATCAGGTGATTTATGCGCTGAAGGATTGTTTGGTTTAAGGGGAGTGGGGAATCGGGAATCGGGGAAAAATTTCCTACTCCCTACTCCCCACTCACTACTCCCTACTCGTTAGACAACTGCACGGTTATTGGCAGTCTCTAATGCTTCTACCAAACCACGTACAGCAGCAATCATCGCCACTTCGCTGTTGAGTTGGTTGATGGCAGAACCAACACCAACACCAGCCGCACCAGCCGCGATCGCTAAAGGTGCTGTAACGTTAGAAATACCGGAAGCGCACAATACTGGTACAGAGACAGCGCGAGAAATTTCGTAAGCTGCGGCTAAAGTAGGCGCAGCTTTTTCGATTAATCCCAAAGTGCCAGAGTGAGCAGGTTGACTGCTGGTTCCGCCTTCGGTTTGGATGATGTCAGCGCCAGCTTTGACTAGTTCTTCTGCCAGTTGTACTTGCTGATCTAGTTCCAGGATGTGAGGAACTGTCACAGATAAGGTGATTTCTGGTAAAAGTGCGCGGGTTTGTTGAGTCAGTGCTAAAACTTCCTCAGCTTCAAATCTGCGCCCTTGAGCGTAGAAAGAATCAAAATTACCAATTTCAATTAAGTCTGCACCAGCCGCCACAGCTTGCACAAATTTTTCTGGTTCAACTGCTGATACACAAACTGGTAAATTAATCAAGCTTTTGGCCATTGCCACGATTGCTGGATCAGCAGCAATATCAACAAAAGTCGCACCACCAATTTCAGCAGCTTTAATAATAGCAGCCACGCGATCGCCATCAAAGTTATGCAAACCGCTAATTACTTTCAAAACGCGACGGTTGGTAAATGCACGTTGTAATACAGGATGTATCGTCATAGTTCGTTTTTCGTAGCTACGAAGGTAGGAATATTTTTACACTACTGCGCGTTTGCGGCTAGGGGGTCGTCACCCGAATTTCTCACGTATGGGTGGGGAGTGTGGGGAGTGTGGGGAGTGTGGGAAGTGTGGGGGGTGTGGGGAGTGTGGGGAGAGGGTTTGAGTAACGGTTTCAGAGAATAAAAAATATATCTATCTTCACTTTCCAAATGTCTGGAAAGTTTTAATACTTACATCTAGTACAGGTCGGCGTAAATAAACAGACCATAAGAAATTGCTAAAAAGCTTGTGGTATCGTTATTCTTTCTTTTTACTTTTGCCTTGTTGTACTAGTCTATTACTTAGGATTAATTGTTAGTATTCTAATATTTAGATAAACTAACAAAAGCTTAACTAATTAAACTAAACATTTTTGCGAAAAACACCAGCTACTCTGTGTGAATATGAGCCGTTTTTCTGTCTTGAATACAAATCCTGTGTTGCAATTTTTACCCAAGAGTTTGAGCGATCGCAGCTTACTGCCATCAAAGCGGTTATGGCTGTTGATTCTGGGTTTAGCCTATCTTTGTTCTGCTTGCGCTAAAGCTTCGGAAGCGCAATCAACAGGGAAAGATGCAGGGAAAAAACGACCTGTACCTGTGATGGTTGCGACTGCTACGCAAAAAACTATACCCATCTTAATTAAAGCTACGGGGACAGTAGAAGCATATTCCACTGTATCTGTCAAGTCACAGATTGGGGGACAGTTAACAGGAGTGTATTTTCGCCAAGGACAGAACGTCAAAAAGGGGGATTTGCTGTTTCAAATTGATTCCCGTCCCCAGCAAGCAGCACTGATGCAAGCAATGGCAGCAAAAGCCAAAGATGTCGCTTTAGTCAAACAGTCTGAGGCGAATGTTACCAAAGCGATCGCTCAAGTCAACCAAGCCAAAGCCACTGTCTTCAAAGATGTCGCCCAGGCGAATAACGCCAATGTCCAATCACAACGCTATACCGGGTTGCTAGAACAGGGGGCGATTAGTAAAGAACAGGCAGAACAATATCAAACCAGTGCCACGGCTCAAAAAGCAACCGTTAAAGCAGACCAAGATGCAGTAGCCAATGCCCAAGCAGCAGTAGAAGCAGCCAAGGCAGATGTAAAAAACGCTCAAGCAGCAGTCCTCGCAGATGAAGCCGCAATTGATAGCGCCAAAGTTCAACTTTCTTATAGTTCTATTTATTCGCCCATTACCGGACGTACTGGCAGTTTCAAGTTAAATCAAGGTAATTTAGTCACCGCCAATTCCACAGATCCCTTAATTACCATCAGCCAGATTCGTCCGATATATGTAAACTTCTCGATTCCCCAGCGAATGTTGCCAGACTTGAAAAAGTACACGAGCAACCACAAATTAGAAGTTGATGTCATCCCCCCCAAAGATTCAGGAAATCCTGTACATGGCTATTTAACTTTTGTTGACAGTGGCGTAAATACTCAAACTGGCACAATTCAACTCAAAGGCACATTTAGCAATGATGACGAGCGATTGTTACCAGGGCAATTTGTGAATGTCGTGCTGAAATTATCAGAAATACCCAATGCTGTCACTGTCCCTACCAAAGCCATCCAAGCCGGACAGCAACAGCAATTTGTGTATGTTGTCAAACCAGACAAAACAGTAGAAATGCGCCCGGTAGTTGTGGGAGATGCAGTCAATAATGAAACTGCGATCGCTCAAGGCATCAAACCAGGCGAGCAAGTAGTCATCGATGGACAATTCAACCTTGTACCAGGGGCAAAAGTACAGGTTAAGCAGGGATTAGGAGGAGGCAGTGGTTCGGCTGCGCTCACCAACCAGGCAGGTGATCACTGAGCGTAGTCGAAGTGAGGCAGAAGGTAAACCACTCTGACATTAATACTTTCTATCCAGATGCTCTTGGCTATAAAAAATAGGAAAATCTATGAATATTTCCGAGTTATTTATTCGTCGCCCAATCATGACGACTTTGGTAATGGTTGGCGTTTTGATTTTCGGGCTGATGAGTTACCGAATGTTACCTGTGAGCGACTTGCCGAATGTGGATTTTCCCACAATTCAGGTGAGTGCTAACTTGCCTGGGGCGAATCCAGAGACGATGGCGGCATCGGTAGCGACACCACTAGAAGCGCAATTTTCGAGTATTGCTGGCTTGAGTTCGATGAACTCTACTAGTTCTTTAGGTAGTAGTCAGGTAACACTGCAATTTGATTTAAGTCGAGATATTGATGGAGCAGCCCAAGATGTGCAAGCTGCGATCGCCAAAGCCACGCGGCAATTACCTGCGGATATGCCCAGTCCCCCATCCTACCGCAAGGTAAACCCGGCAGATCAGCCCATCCTCTACATCTCCCTGAACTCTGCTATTCTGCCACTGTCCACCGTAGACAAATATGCAGAGACACAACTGGCACAACGTTTATCAATGGTGGATGGTGTGGCACAGGTGCAAGTCTACGGTTCCCAAAAGTACGCAGTCCGAGTTTTGCTTGACCCGGAATCTCTCAGCGCCAAAGGTATAGGTGTTGATGAAGTTGCGGACGCTATTAGCAAAGGAAATGCCAACATTCCTACGGGGACACTTTACGGTCAAGAGCAAAATTATACAATTCAAGCCAACGGACAACTTAATGATGCGGCTGCCTATCGTTCTTTAATTATCAGCTATCAAGGCGGTGCGCCAGTCCAACTCGGAGAAATCGCCCAAGTCTTGGATAGTGTAGAAAATGACAAAGTTGCGAGTTGGTATTTTACCAAGACAGCAAAGACCAAGCAAAAATCTAATACTGGTGTACGGGCGATTGTTCTAGCGATTCAAAAGCAACCGGGAACTAATACCGTCGAAGTCGTGGAAGCAATTAAAAAACTGCTGCCGAAATTCCGCGAACAAATCCCCGCAGCCTTGAATATGGAAATTCTCTACGATCGCTCTCAAGCCATTCGTGAATCTGTTGATGATGTCCAGTTTACGCTGTTGCTGACTATTGGTTTGGTTGTGTTGGTAATTTTCTTATTTCTTCGCAACCTCCGGGCGACAATTATACCGAGTTTGGCAGTACCTTTATCTTTGGTTGCTACCTTTGGGGTAATGCTATTGCTGGGTTTTTCTCTTGATAACCTATCGTTAATGGCGTTGACTCTTTCCGTTGGTTTTGTGGTGGATGATGCGATAGTCATGTTAGAAAATATCGTTCGCCACATGGAAATGGGTGAAAGTCGCTTGCAGGCTGCGTTAAATGGTTCAAGGGAAATTGGCTTTACAATTTTGTCCATGACCATTTCTTTAGTCGCCGTATTTATTCCCGTGTTGTTTATGGGCGGGATTTTAGGGCGATTGTTCCGCGAGTTTGCTGTGACTATCAGCGTGGCGATTTTGGTATCGGGAATAATTTCTCTGAGTTTGACACCAATGCTGTGTTCTCGATTCTTGCTTCCACCCCATCACCAGCAAGAAGACGAAACAGAACCAGTGAAAAAAGGTTTCAAAGGCAAAATTCAACGATTTAACCGGGGACTTTATAATACTTCCGAAAAATTTTTCGATGTCATCTTGGGTGGCTATGAGTGGAGTTTAAAGCGATCGCTCAAATATCATCGCACGACAATGTTTATCTCTGGGGCAATTGTTGTTGCCACAGTTTATTTATTTATGATTGTGCCGAAAGGCTTTATTCCGACTGCGGATGTCGGACAAATCACCGCCTCTACCCAAGCCGCCGAGGATATCTCCTTTGATGAAATGGTAAAACATCAACAGGCAGTTGCAGCGATCGCGAGCCGTGATCCAAATATTAGGGCAATTAACTCCAGCGTTGGTGCAGGTGGCGCAAATGCTTCTAGTAATACCGGACGCTTATTTATCAGCCTCAAACCCCGCGAAGAACGCAAACTAAGTGCTGATGATATTGTCCAAGAACTGCGCCCAAAGCTATCGCGCATTCCTGGAATGAAGGTTTTCTTACAAAATCCACCAGCGATTAATATTGGCGGACAGCAAAGCAAAGCCCAATATCAATTCTCATTACAAAGTCCCAATATTCAAGAGTTATATCAGTATGCGCCAACTTTAGAAGAAAAACTCCGAGGGCTACCTGATTTACAAGATGTCAACAGTGATTTGCAAATCAAAAACCCCCAAGTGCAAGTTGACATCAACCGTGATCAAGCGGCATCTATGGGGCTAACAGCCGAGCAAATTGAAACTGCGTTGAGTAATGCTTACGGTACACGGCAAGTTTCCACAATCTACGCTTCAGATAGTCAATATCAAGTGATTATGGGAGTCGAACCCAAATATCAAGGAGATCCCAGCGCCTTAGAATTGCTATCAATTCACTCTCCGACTGGACAACTAGTGCCATTAAATGCAGTCGCCACCATCTCGAAAGGTGTAGGGCCTTTAACTATCAACCACTCAGGACAGTTAGCGTCTGTAACTATTTCCTTTAACCTCAAACCTGGAGTATCGCTGGGTAGCGTCACAGAAAAAATTGAACAAATCGCCCGTCAAACATTACCCGCGAGTATTACTACAGGTTTCCAAGGTTCTGCACAAGCGTTTCAGTCTTCCTTGCAAGGGTTGGGATTATTGCTATTGGTGGCAGTTTTAGTAATTTATATTGTGTTGGGAATTCTCTATGAGAACTTTATCCACCCTTTGACAATTCTTTCGAGTTTGCCATCAGCCGGATTTGGCGCATTATTAACCTTGTTGATATTCCAAGTTGACTTGAATATTTACGCTTTTGTCGGCATTATCCTGCTAATTGGGATTGTCAAGAAAAACGGCATTATGATGGTTGACTTTGCCATAGAAGCTCGACAAAGTGGTAAAACTCCTTACGATGCTATCTATGAGGCTTGTGTCGTCAGGTTTCGCCCAATTATGATGACCACAATGGCAGCTTTGATGGGGACTTTACCCATTGCCTTGGGGTTAGGTGCAGGTGGAGATACGCGCCGTCCCCTGGGTTTAGCTGTGGTTGGCGGATTGCTGTTTTCCCAATTTCTCACACTGTATTTAACACCTGTGTTTTATACATATATGGAATCCTGGCAAAGCTTTATGAAAAAACGCCAATGGCGCAAACAGCCAGATTCTCATACAGTGTAAAACTATCGTAACCCAACAAAGTGAGTAGGTTGGATGGAGGCGCACAAGAAATATTGGCAACAACACAGCAAATCTTTATTGCGCCGTAACCCAACACCAAATTATGAGATTTTGAGAAAATATTGCGACAGGTAAAATCATTGTGGAGTGAATTTTACCGTTGGAATTGAGATATTTTGATAGTTGAAAGTTTTGCGGTTTTCTTCATAGCATTTGTTGGGTTACGCTGTCGCTCCACCCAACCTACAGAAGAGGCTACAAACGGGACGATAGTACTGGGTTGTGAAAAAGTATTCTTTTTAACGAACCGCAAAGGACGCATAGACGCGATAGCGGCTTCCCGCAGGGTAGGACACAAAGAAGGAGAAGAAGGAAAAGAAAGAGAATTTCACAAATGATTTAGGATTGCTATAGCATTTGTTAGGTTCCGCTTCGTTCCACCCAACCTACAAACGGGGCGATCGTACTTTATGAAAAAACGCCAATGGCGTAAACAGCCAGACTCTCACGCAGTGTAAAACTATCGCAGTCCTAAATCATTTGTGAATAACAAGATCCCCGACTTCTTGAAGAAGTCGGGGATCTAAGCCTCTCAATTTTTAGTCTCTATCAAGTTAGCAGCGTCAATTATTACCACCAAATTCGATTACCATTTTCGTCAACTCTGGCTTGACGAATCACATCAGAAATTTCTTCTGCATCTTTGACATGGTGCAGTGCTTTTTTCTCACCGTTGGGTTCTTCCACAATAAAATAGGTGGGAACTTTAATATGATCGCCTGTAATATCTGGTGAATCGACAGCAACTTGTTTTGCTTTTTCCTCGATAGATTGAGGTTGATCTGAGATTCTATCTCCAGGATTTGCTGTTAAGTGTCTTTCTTTGGCTGTGGGTTCTTCGCGCGAATGCCAATCTTTGCTGACGGGCTGTTCAATTTCGGCTTGATTATTTTCGGGTTGATTATTTTGATTTTCTAATTCTTCAGTCATGGCTAGTTCACAAATTAAAACTATGTATTCACTAACTCAATTTATAAAATTCAAGCCATGATGCTGTCTTTCTTCAGAGAGAGTTTCTGATGAAATTAAAAGTTAGGGATTAGGGAGTAGGGAGTAGGGAGTAGGCAATATTTATTTTTGCGGTTTTGCTTCTATCTTTTTAGTTAGTTGAAATGGTGTATATTTACCACCCAAAGCTTCAACAATAGCGCGGGTATTTGCCTCCATCATTTTGATGTATGTTTCTCCATTGCTACCTTTAGCACCAATGGAATCAGAATAAAGTTGTTGAGGCGCTAGATTTATGCCTGCTTCTTGAGCTACGGTTTTGATTAAGGTGGGATTAATTGTAGTTTCGGCAAAAATGGCGGGTACGCCTGTTTTTTTGACTGATTCTACCAATCTTTGAACAGTTTGGGCGCTTGGTTGTTCTTCGGTGCTGATACCGATTAAAGTTCCGGCGATCGCAATACTATATGCACGTCCATAATATTGAAAAGCATCATGGGTTGTAATTAGTTTGCGTTTATCGGGCGGAATAGTTTGAATTTGTTGATTTATCCAGGTATGCAGTTGTTTTAATTCATCGGTTAATTCGGCTGCGTTTTGAGTAAATTCCTCTTTATCTGCTGGCGATAACTCAATCAACGCATCTCGAATCACATTTACCATTGCGGCTGCATTTTCCGCACTTCCCCAAACATGGGGGTCTGGTACAATTTCACCTTTACCTTTATCTAACTCCAAGGGTTTGACTATTTCCCCTACGGCTACCTTCTTTCCTTTTCCAGCCGCATTCATTAACTTAATTAATCCTGGTTCTAAGTTATAGCCGTTATACAAAATTAAATTGGCTTCTTCTAAAAATCGACTATCGGCGGGGACTGGTTCATAAACATGGGGATCAGCACCGGGTTTGAGGATTCCTTTGAGTTGAATTTCGTCGCCGCCAACTTCTTGGGTTAAGTCTGCAATGATGGTGCTAGTAGCCACAACCCTCGGTTTATCACTACCTTTGGTAATTGTGGAGTTGGTATTGTTTTGACTACAACTAAACAAAGCCAACGGTAAAAGCATTCCCAGACACAGCCGAGAAACCAAGCTAAAAATTTCTGTTTTCTGACTAGGGATGGTTGACTTTTGCGGGACAAGAACGCCCTCTATCTCAGGTATTACACTCATTTATCTGTGACATTACTGCTTATTATAGATTTTTTCATATTTTTCTCATTTTTGTAGTAAGCTCAAGTAATAAATATGAAAATACCCTTATGGAAAACGTTTCTTTTTACGCCAACTTGGGACATACCCAAAAGATTGGTGAACGTTCTGCATCGTATATCAAAGCTATTGATATGAATTCCACAGATGCAATTTCTATCGCCCACTTGGGAGTACATTACCGGACTCAAGAAGCCTTGAGAGATATTAACTGTGTGATTCAACCAGGAAGATTAACAGGGATTTTTGGCCCGAATGGTGCGGGTAAAAGTACGCTGATGAAAGCAATGTTGGGCTTGGTTCCTGTTAGTAGTGGCGTGGTGAAGTACCAAAACCAACCATTGATGCAACAAAAGTCAAAAGTGGCTTATGTCCCCCAACGCAGTCAAATTGATTGGACTTATCCCGCCACAGTTTGGGATGTGGTGATGATGGGAAGAGTCAAGAAAACAGGCTGGTTGCGTAGCTTTTCGGGAGTGAGTCGTCAAATAGCAAATAGCGCCTTAGAAAGAGTCGGGATGAGTGAATTCCGCGATCGCCCTATAGGACAATTATCAGGAGGACAACAACAGCGAGTCTTTTTAGCCCGCGCCTTGACACAACAAGCAGACATCTTCTGTTTTGACGAACCATTGGTAGGGATTGATCAAAAAACCCAAGCGGTAATTTTTGAAGTCTTTCAAGAACTCGCCGCCGAAAATAAAATCGTCCTAGTCGTGAACCACGACTTAGGCGAATCCATCACCCATTTTGATGACTTGATTCTACTCAACCGCGAATTAGTCGCCACAGGTTCTAGACAACAAGTCCTCACCGAACAAAACCTACATCTGGCTTACGGCGGTAAAGTTATGTACTTCTCCGACGCAGCTTAAACTCTTTTTCTTAGCGTCCTACCCTTCGGGAAGCCACTTCGTGTCTATGCGCCCTTTGCGGTTCGTTTAAATCTTTATGCTAGAAGCACTAATCGAGCCGTTACAATACGGCTTTATGCAGCGATCGCTAGTGATTGCAATTTTAGTTGGTTTGTTGTGTGCAGTTGTGGGTAGTTACTTAATGGTGCAACGACTCGCACTCTTAGGTGATGCTATCAGTCATTCTGTTTTACCAGGATTAGCGATCGCCTTCATGATAGGCGCAAATATCTTTGTTGGCGCGTTTATTGCCGGAGTTTTGAGTACAATGGCGATCGCCTGGATTAGGACGCGATCGCCAATTAAAGAAGATGCTGCAATGGGCATAGTTTTTTCTGCATTCTTCGCCCTGGGAATCACTTTAATTACAGTTGTTCAAAAAGATAATAAAATCGACCTGAATCACTTTTTATTTGGCAACATTCTCGGCGTTACCGTTGATGAAGTGCGAGACACAGCCATCATCGCTACCATTGTTTTAGTAGTCGTAATTTTAATCTACAAAGAACTTTTATTTTACACCTTTGACCCTTTAGGCGCTCACGCCGCCGGCTTACCAGTCAATCGCCTCAACTTTGGATTAATGTTACTCATTGCTTTAACAATTGTCGCCAGTATGAAAGCCGTCGGCGTAATTTTAGTTTTATCGCTGTTAATTACTCCTGGGGCGACAGCTTATTTATTAGTCAAACGCTTACACGAAGTCATGATTTTAGGCGCGGTAATCGGTGTATTTTCCAGTATTAGCGGAATGTATCTCAGCTACTTTTATAATTTACCTTCCGGCCCGGCGATCGTTTTGGTAGTATCAGGTTTATTTATTTTGGCATTATTATTTAGTCCCAAGCATGGAGTTTTAATGCCAGGTGTGAATCAGAAATAAGTTTTTTTATGCAGAGGGTAAGTGGAGAAATGTAGAATGTTTTTTAGAGTAGGTTTGAAAAGTCTTTAGTGATGTATTAAATATTTTGCGATCCCTCCAACCACCCTTATTTAAGGGGCTAACAACTCTCTTTTACCCCTTAAAAAGGTGGTCGCTGGCGGAGGGATCTTAAACGAGCCTTATTGCCTTAAACACCGATTTTTTGTTTTGACCAAACACCATTTTCATCTTCATCAAAACGCTGGTGTATGGCTTCCCAAGCGGCTTGTTCGGCATTAAACTCATCACTGGTTTCATTCAACACCGCATTGTAACGCTCGATGAAGACTCGTTGAGCTTCTTGTGACAAATGAGTGCGGACTTCAGGTGATAAATTCTCTGGGCTATTACATGGCCCAGAACAAGGATGCGCTAAAGTTTTTTCCATTGTACTCAGTTCTTCTGCACCAGCACTTTCTAAAAGTAGTTGAAATTCCCCGGCGCGATTAGCTGGGACTTCTGTCATTAATAAAAATTCGCCAGCTTGTAAGCGAGTTTGGTAAACTGTGGCTTTATCTTCTGGCATTCCCCAAGCGGTGAACACCGACACTAAACCAGCACCAGCACTACCAGCGATCGCACCACTAGCAGCCCCTAATAATAATGCACTGATTGGGCCAGCCGCCACAATCGGCCCAACAAAGGGAATGAACAGTACACCTACACCTGTGAGCAAACTAAGAAAAGAGCCAAACAGCGACCCAAAAATCGCTCCTGTTCGCAATCCACCTAAAATTACATCTTTTTTCGTAATAAAGCCCGCAATTCGCGTTTCTGACTGGAAATTCCGCCCCATTACCGAAATATGATCTCTGGGCACGCCTCGGTCAAGTAAACGTCGAATGACATCATCAACTTGCTTTTGTTCTTTAAATACAGCCGAAATAGTACGCTCTGCTTGATAGACTTCTGGCACTTGAATACTCCTTAAAATTTGCTTTTGTATAGTTCAGGACTCATACCAATTCACGCAATTACTGATACAAATCACTTTCTCTGCGCCTCTGCTTGCGTTGCGATCGCCGAGCGCAGTCGAGGCGCTGGTTGCATATCTGTATCATGTTTAAAGTGAAATGGTATTAGCCCTACCTGGGTTTAGAGATCAATCTGCGTTGAACTACACACCTACAGGCGTTCTTGTACCGGTTTCTGGCTTGCTACCATCTGGTTGTAATTCTTGACCTTCAATAAAAGAACGCAGCATCCAAGCCATTTCTTCATGCTCTTCCATCAGTCCAGTTAAAAAGTCAGCAGTTCCTTCATCATGGAACTGATCGCTGGACTGATCAACATGGTCTCTGAGATTGCGAATAATCTGCTCATGATCTTCCACAAGGTTCGCAACCATTCCTGTGGCTGTGGGAACATCGCCTGAATGTTCTTTGAGAGTAGCGAGTTGCAGAAATCCTTCCATTGTGCCAACTGGGTAAGAACCCAAAGCACGAACTCGTTCGGCTAAAGCATCAATATTTTCAGTTAGTTTTTCGTAATGTTCTTCCCAAAGCTCATGCAAGCTCCGAAACTGAGGGCCGACTACATCCCAATGATACTTTTTAGTTTTTACTAACAGTAAATAGGCATCTGCTAAATCTTGATTTAACAGATTAGCCACACCTTGACGCTGTTCTTCTGTCAAACCAATGTTGATTGCACGCATTGATTCTAATTCCTAAATAGACTTATTTATTAAGTTCACAAAAATCAAAGATAATTTACATCAACCATAGGAAAGATTACCAGAGAATAATTATTTACAACTTCAGGAGAATTAATCTATGACTTATAATAGAAAAAATCTTAATCAATTATAAGTAGCAAGATACCCAAATCCTTAAAGAATTCGGGTATTTAAGCATCTTGAATTTTCTGAGTTAAAGATGAAAAATGTTAATACTAATCAGCAGTCAAAGTCTTTACTTGGTACATAATTATCATTCAAAGATTATGCAATATTACCCAATATCACTAGTCAGATTACCTTTGTAACTGCTAATTAGTATTTTTATCTTTTACTGTTTACCTGTGACTTTTCCCAACAGGTTTTCTACTTCATCTCTCACTGAGGTTGCATCTTGGGAATTTTCAGGACGCTTCATTTTATCAATGTCGGCATCACCTTGAACTTCGTTGAGTCCTTTATTAGATTCTTCTTGAACTTGTTGCAATCCAGGAGGTGCGGATCTAGCAACTTCATCAGTTTTCTTTTGAGTTTCTAGCAGTTGTGTGGTAGCTTCGGTAGGGTCACTTTTATAGCTTTCAATTGCCAAAGCTGGAAAAGCATTAGAAAATAAAACTAATGCACAGGTAAAAGCTACAATTAGGAAACGTACTGGACGTAATAGAGATAAAACAGAAGTCATATTCTTCATGTGAATTCCTCAAAAACAAAGTTAACAACAAATAAGTTATATTTTTCTAGCGCAGCAAATTCCAGCCATCATTAGGGTAAATGTTGGCGTAAATTTATTAAGATATGCTGGGCTGAAAATTTATGTTTAGGTAAATATTTGCAGAATAATTTAATTATGAATTACTGGCACTGTTGGCTGAACTAAAGCTCTTATAGCCATGCAGTTTTTAGTTATTTCACAATCATTTCTCTAGCGAATTTCACCTATCTTATATTTACGTTGAATCATCCTACTTTGGGATCGACCTGGAGAGTGAAGTTGATCGCTTCTGAGTGAGAGAGAATATCAACCTGTAGGTAGAGTGGTAAAATATCACTAAATTTAACGGTTTATTAGGTTTATTTGGCGGTGATGTGGCGTAATTGCCAGATTAGCTGGTGGTATTTATCAAGGAATCTGATTTGATGATGATGTCGAGGGGAGATAGAGAATTAGCAGAAAAGAGTAAATTAGCGATAGCACCTATTTAACTAAATTTTTCTCTTCAGAGATTATGAAGATTTATCAACTCCATACTTGGCCTCAAACCCTAGAGGAAGCTATCACCATTCAAGAAAGTTTGCGCGAACAAGTAATTACAGAAGATCAACTTCCCGAAACCATCAGTTATGTTGCTGGTGTCGATATGGGTTTTACAGAGGAGGGTACAATTAGCCGTGCTGCTGTAGCCGTGCTGAGTTTCCCTGATTTAAAAGTTGTAGAAACAGCCTTGGCGCATCGTCCGACTTCATTTCCTTACATTCCTGGGTTTCTTTCTTTTCGAGAAATTCCGGCTGTACTGGATGCTTTAGCAAAAATTCAAACAGTACCGGATATTATTCTCTGTGATGGACAAGGTATTGCCCATCCCCGCAGATTTGGTATAGCCAGCCACCTGGGGGTAATTTTAGATATGCCGACAATTGGTGTGGCTAAATCACTGTTCATTGGCAAGCATCAAGAATTGCCAGAAACCAGAGGTAGTTGGCAACCACTCATACATCAAGGTGAAACCATTGGTGCAGTGTTACGGACGAGCTTTGGGGTTAAACCTTTGTATATTTCTAGTGGTCACAAAATTAGCTTAACCACAGCAATTGATTATGTATTGCGCTGTACACCAAAGTACAGATTACCAGAAACAACCCGTGTCGCTGATAAGTTAGCGTCTAACAGATAATCAGTAAAACATTCAGAAAAGTCAACATTGCAGCACGCATGACAAAAAAGATACGCTGGAATAGTGTAGAAATGTATAGAATCTTGTAAAGATATAAAATATAGTCTTTTTTAAGATGCAAACATTACAAGCTCTTTCTTCAATGCAACTGTCTTTAGCCCCTAATCAATGTCAGTCTTTGAAGATTGTCGCTCTTGGAGACAGCATAGTTTACGGTTTTGGTGATCCTGAACGTGGTGGTTGGGTAGAACAACTGCGGCGATGGTGGATGTTGCCTAGTAGTGCTGGTCATGTTTTATATAATTTAGGTGTCAGAGGCGATCGCACACAACAAGTAGCCCAAAGACTAGAAGTAGAATTTCGTCATCGTGGCGAACTCCGTAATCGCGTTCCTGATTTAATTATTCTTTCAGTTGGGGTGAATGATTCAGCGCGGTTAGGTCGTCCCAATGGCAAAAATTACACAGATTTTGCCACCTTTGAAGCCGATATTGCCCATTTACTAGACTTGGCGCAGCAACTTTGTCCAGTTTTATTTGTGGGTATGACACCCGTAGATGAAACTAAAATGCCATTTTTGGATTGTTTTTATTTCAATCATACTGACCAACACCGTTATAAAGAAGCCACGCGCCTAGCTTGTCAACAACGTCAAATTCCTTACTTGGATATTTTTGACCAATGGATAGGACGCGGTGAAACTTGGTTACGCCAAAGAATGAATGCTGATGGTTTACATCCCAATACATTAGGCTACCAAGCTTTGTTAGATGATGTGTTGAAATGGGATGCTTTAGCACCCTATCATGCTCAACCAGAATACCAATTGAGATAAATGTATCGGCGGAGTCAATTTAAAAGCCATAATTGTTTAACTCACGCCAATTTTTATCAATGAATTCGTCAGAAACAAGCAGATCCCTGACTTCTTGAAGAAGTCAGGGATCTTTTGGTTCACGAATGATTTAGGAATGCTATAAATCAGTAATTGCCAGTAATTTCCACTATCTCAAACACATTAATATTAAGTAATTCTCCAGAGAAAATTTAATTTAAAATTGTTAACTGCGTTAATCAACGCTTAGGCGTTAACACAAAAGATATAACTAGCAATTGTTAATTATTTATTAATATTTATCCTGGATTTTTGCTAATTATTCTCTGAATATCCCATAAATTTAACCAATTCACCCTTGATTTCTATAACTATGTTGTAACAACAATTAACATCGAAATAGAGCATAAAGTTACATGGAATATGATGAATTAGGTTGACAATTTCCCATTGTTTCAAGAATCATCTTAGGGAAACCAGATAGTTATTCAGAGGAAACCATGCACACAGTTATTCTCGTTCTCATCGAGGTGCTGATTGTTATTGGAATGTCCCGGCTCATAGGTCTGGCATTCAAATCAATTAAGCAACCTTTGGTAATTGGTGAGATTGTTGCCGGGATTATGCTTGGCCCATCTTTATTTGGATTGGTTGCCCCCCATCTAGCAGCTAGTTTGTTCCCGCCAGAAACAATTCCGTTTCTTAATGTTTTATCTCAGGTGGGATTAATATTTTTCATGTTTTTGATTGGGTTAGAACTTAATCCTAAATATCTTAGTGGAAACTTACAAGCAGCAATTCTTACCTCAAACGTCAGCATCATTGTGCCGTTTTCTCTGGCGACTGTTTTATCTTTACTGCTGTATCCTCTGGTTTCTAATGCTGGTGTTTCGTTTACTGCTTTTGCCTTATTTTTAGGTGCAGCAATGTCAATTACTGCTTTTCCGGTATTGGCGCGAATTATTACAGAAAATAACTTGCAGGGAACACGCTTAGGAACCCTAGCATTAACTTGTGCAGCCGTAGATGATGTGACAGCCTGGTGTATTTTAGCAGTAGCGATCGCAGTAGCACGTACTGGTAATTTTTTTGGTGCTATACCTACCATTATTGAAAGCATAGTCTACATTGGTTTTATGCTGACGGTGGGGCGCTGGTTTCTTAAACGATTAGCAACTTACTACCGCCGGACTGGACGCTTAAGCCAGTTACTTTTAGCTGTAATTTATATGGCGGTAGTTGGCTCTGCACTCATTACTGAACTAATTGGGATTCATTTGATTTTTGGGGCATTTTTATTGGGAGCCGCCATGCCCAAGAATGCAGATTTAGTGCGAGAATTAGCCGTCAAAACTGAAGATTTTGTTTTGATATTTCTGCTACCAATATTTTTTGCCTACAGTGGTTTGCGGACACAGATTGGTTTATTAAATCGTCCTGATTTGTGGTTATTGTGTGGCTTGGTGTTGCTAGTGGCGATCGCAGGCAAGTATATTGGCACTTATGTCGCTGCTCGTGTAAGTGGAATTAATAAACGCGAAGCCTCAGCTCTTGGTTGGTTAATGAATACTCGCGGTTTAACAGAACTCATTGTTCTGAATATCGGTTTAGAGTTAAAAGTAATTTCGCCCCTAGTCTTTACCATGCTGGTGATTATGGCATTGGTAACAACATTTATGACTTCGCCGCTACTGGAGTGGACATATCCAAAACGCCTAATTAAATTAGATGTTGTTGAACCAGACTTAGAAGCAGAAACATCTGCTGAAACTGCTACTGTTGTTGAATCTGCTCCTAATTATCGAATTTTAGTCCCGGTGGCAAATCCCAGCACCCAAAAAGGTTTGGTACAGTTGGCAGTAGCACTGGCGCTGAATTACAAACAACCTGCTGTTGTCAATCCTCTCAGCTTAATTGAATTGCAAGAAGATTATGCTTTTGAGAGTACCCCAGTGGAAGCAGAACGATTAATTCTTCAGCGTCGCCTGGAACTCGAAGAATTGATTAATACCTTAGAACCGCCAATAGCTCGTTCTCATATACATCCCATCATTCGCATATCGAGCAATGTAGCGCGAGAAACTGCCCAAATAGCCAAAATTGAGCAACCTGATTTAATTCTGGTGGGATGGCACCGTCCAGCTTTTAGTAATAATCGCTTAGGTGGTCGAGTTGGTCAAATTCTGAGTACTGCACCAGTGGATGTGGCTGTGTTTGTAGACCGGGGTGCAGAGCGGTTAGAAAATTTATTAGTGCCTTACTCAGCCAATATCCATGATGATTTAGCCTTGATTTTAGCTTTGAGGCTCTTGCTGAACCGTGACACCTGTATGTTGCGAATTTTACAAGTACTAGGAGATAACCAACATCAAGAAGAGTTGAGTTATGAACTGCACAAAATGATAGAGCAATTACCAGCTAGTGTACGCGATCGCATCGAAATTAAAACAGTCGAATCTCCAGAGCCAATTCAAGCTGTAGTAGAAGCTTCCGAAGCAGTTGACCTGACAATTGCTGGTACTAGCCGCGTTTGGGGAATTGAACGTCAAACCCTAGGCAGATATACAGATGCTTTAGCTATTCAATGTCGTTCTTCCCTACTTATTACCCGCCGTCACAGCCAAGTTACATCCCATTTGGCTTCTGTTCTCCCAGAAATTAGCAACCAAGAATCAACAGTCACGCAATTTTAGATTTTGGATTTCCACAAGTTAAACAGATGAATCATTTGAATGTTAAATCTTTAACCTTCTACGGAGTAGCCATAGGTTCAGTGTTACTGTTGTTTAAAACCGTCACTGCCTATGGAGAAAGCAATCTCAAAGCCCCTCCTGTAGTTGATGGCCGCTACCTTCTAACTCTGGCGACAAAATTACCCAGTTGTGAAACCGCAAATTCTCTGGTATTAAATATGCAACAATCAGGTATTTACTTGAATGCCTCTTTAGTACCAGTTAACCCCAATGCAGAGGCTGAACAAGCTTCACTGACAGGTATCTTGAAAAATCAACAGATCAGTTTTTCTGGCAAAGTTGATCCAAAAATTCTGTGTCTTGATTCCAACTCTCAGACTAACTCAAGTCAGGCGATCGCTATGCAAATACAGCTGATAGATCAAGATAAAATTACAGGTCAATTCACAGTCAATGGCATTCCTCAAACTTTGAGATTCACTGCGGCTAAACAATCAACCCCAGAAAAGTCACAAAAAGTAAATTCACATTGAAATATGGGTAAATTATGAAAGTCAGAAATTGGGTGAAGTTAGGCACGAAAACTAAAAACTAAGGGTTTAGCTGGTGAAAGGGTAGATATTTTTCCAACCCTTACACCCTTCCAAAATTAAGGTTCTTGTGGCAAAGGAATCAAATAATGTATACAAACCGAAAACCTAAATGGTTTTTATTATGGAGTCAGGGAGTTAGCATCAGTTTGCTGGGATTTTACACAGCAATTTCTTTAGAAACTCCTAGTACTCATGCGGCACAAATCGCTAAATTGAACGATTGGCGATTTTATCCAGAAGCAGCACAACTGGAATTTATATTATCAGCAGCAACAAAGCCGCAATATTTCTATCTTTCCCAACCTCCACGTCTGGTTATTGACTTGCCAGATACTAAATTGGGTTATGTTGCAACCAAGCAAAGTTATTCTGGCGCAATTCAACGAGTCCGAGTTTCCCAATTGAACGCCAACATAACTCGGATTGTTTTAGATTTAGCAGATGGAATTTATCTAGACATCAATCAGGTAAAACTACAACCTGTATCTAGATACAACCCCACACACTGGGTATTGCGTCCTTTTACTTCTAGTACAAATCTCTCAATTCAACCCACTAACAGACAACCTAGTATTAACAGTCTACCGCCAGCTTCTCATAACTACTATCCGCCAACACCTACTAATTTAAATTCCAACTCTAATTATCTACAGTTACCAAGTACATTACCGCCCATTTCTAATAACCAACAGCAACCTTACATCACAGTACCTCCCCTCACACCCAGTAACCCCTATCAAATCCAAGGCTCAGTTCTACCTCCAGCAAACTTTCCTAATCAACCTAGTAATGCGAATAATATTCCACCCCTAGCCAACCCTAATTTTCCCGTCCCTACAACACCAAGCACACCAAATTATCAATCTAATGAAGTCCAAATCCCAGTGATTGAGTTTGGACAACCTCTTCCCAAGCCATAAGTTAAAAGTGCTGAGTGCTGAGTGCTGAGTGCTGAGTAAAAATACCAGCCCCTAGCCTCTCTTAAAATCTATCTGTTTCTTGAGGCGATGCAACTGCACCTGGTTGAGATGTGAAGAAGTTTTGTGCTGCTTCGTTTTGATAAATACATCTAATATCAGGTTTTTCGCTATCTAAACTACCTGTAAAACCAAAGGTATTCAGACGATTTTTACATTCTCTGACTTGATCAGAAGTAACAAGTTTGCGTTGTTCTAAAATTGCCCAGTTATTTTGCCGTAACACACATCCAGGACGCATACTTGGTTGAGCAACATAAACGTTAAATGGGTTGAGTGTGACAAATAATCTCGCATCCATCACCATTGCACTAGCGCCGTATTGTACGCAAATCTCTGGGTTGGGGGCTTTTGTATCAATAAACTCCCGCGAAGCTACGTTGGAGGGCGTTAATGTAGTTGTGGAGCTAAAAGCAATGCCAATGCCAATACCTAAAACTAGCACACCTCCCAAAACAGCGATCGTGGTGAGGTTGAACAGAGAAGGCTGAAAAGCCGGTGGTTTAGATGTTGTGGCTGATCTACCAGTAGATTTACGTCTCATTTTTACTTTACACCTTCACATTTTGGAAAGCAGGGAGCTGTTTGCACTGCTCTCCTTATTTCAGTATGCCGATTTTGGGCAATGATTGTCTGTAAAATTTTAGTAGCATCATGACTTTTGAGAGGATAGGGAAGATAAGGGAGAATATATCAATGACTACTCAGCACTCAGAACTTGGTTACAGAATTCGACCATAACGCGCTGTAAAGTTCTTAGCGGGATTTGCTTGATTATTCAGCCATGCCCACATTTGATCCCCAAAACAAAAGTGCCACCATTCTCTAGGATTACGTTGAAAGCCAGCTTTTAACATGACATCATTTAAAAGCTGACGGTGGGTATGATATTTTTGTGCTTGGGGGTGGGGATGATGAGCATAGTAATCGGGATGCGATCGCTCTGACAACTCATCAATCGGCGAACCCATATCTACTATTAGCCCTGCATCATCAACTAATGTCACATCTATCGCAGCCCCGGTACTATGAGGCGGCGGCGTTTTTTCATCCAGACTCGGAACCGCCCAAATTTGATAAACCGCCTCCCAAATTTCTTGGCGTTGGGTTGGCGATAACTCAGCTTCTATCAGTCCCCTGTCTTGTAACGCCGTCCCGAAGCTATAATCGACCATAAACTGCTGTACAGTCACCGGACGATAACCATCAAAAATTTGAATATGCCAATGAGGATGCAGCAATTCTAAATAATTTTGAGCTTTGATTAAATTGTCTACAACACTTTGGCGGAGATAATAAGGCGAATATTCTCCATAAATAGCGCCTAACTTTTCATAAGGATGGGGAGACTCCACCGCAAACAGATGCAAAGGAATTTCTACCAGTGGTTCACCGCATTCAACAATGGGGATATGGTGATAAGGTCTCATACCAATTTTGGTGTTTAGATTTAAGATTTTGGTTTACTTTCCAGAATCTTAAATCATACTATCTATCCCAATTTGGTCAAAAACTTAATAACCATAGGGATTTCCTTGCACACCACCTGTATACTGTCCGGGAATGGAAGTATTAGAAGGTATTTGAACTGGTAAACCCCTAAAATAGCGGTTGTCTTGATAACTGGCAGGAGCCGATGGTGTCACAATATATGCAGAGGAATTCTGTACAGTAGTGGGTGTAGTGGTAGTTGGTGCAACTGAATTAATAGGTTGTGTTGTGTTTATTGATGGTACTGAATTAGTCAAAGGCTGGGCAGTGTTGACACCGTTATAATAATTTGTTGGCTGACTGGTTACAGTTGGCTGGATGTAACTTGTCCCACTATTTAAACTGGTGTTAGGGAGGAAATTCTGCGTATTTGTCGGTACACTTTGGGGAAGGGAAGTATAGGAAGTTATACCGGAATTATTGCTGAAATTTGTAGTTGTGCCGTTAACGTTCGATAAATTCTGCGAAAGCCCGGTGTATGGAGTTTGACCAAAGCTATTGCCGGGATTGGTGGTTGCACTATTAATATTAGACGGTGTTGTTTGGTTAGTTGAGGGTGGAAGAGTGGTTGTTGAAGAGGTAATAGAGTTGTAGGGATTGTTTGGTGGCTGGGTGGTACTGGTTCCCACTGCATAAGGGTTATTGGTTGTCTCTTGTGGTTGAGAGGAAGAATTTAACAACTGATTACCGCTACTATTTTGGATGCCAAACTTTAATAAACTTTCAGTTTGAGCAACAAAAGGATTTTTACTATCAAATCCAGATGTACCACCACTGGTTTCTAAGTTGGGAATTGATTTAGTATTCTTAGAAGATTTTTGCTTGTTAATTACATCCTGTAAAAAATCTTTACCTTTTTTCGGTTTAGAGTTATCTGTAGAGGAACTGGTAATTACTTGAGTGCTTGCTTGGTCAGTATCATTATACAGAACTGGTAAATTATCAATATCAGCTGCGATCGCTTTATCTTCATCCGACAGAGAAGAATTATCAGCTTGTTGTGCTGTGGCTTCGCCGTCTTGTTTGCCAGTAAACGCATCTGGGTTAGTCCAGTATTCTCGAATTACTAGCCCTAGCACTGATAAAAAAATCGCTGTTCCCCAAAAAGCAGGCTTGCTAAAATTCCATAACCTAGCTTTGAGATAACGTAAGTAAGCGGGTGGATAATGACGATTTGACATAGCAGAGTCTCAGAATTTACTGGCAGACGGTATACCTGGGTGCAAACTTACAGCAAAACAGTTGCAGCCGTAGTTGGATGATGCTGTGATCATCCTAGCCTGATTACGGATAAAAAATGCAGGTTTAAGTATAAAATTTCATACTAGAGTTTTCCCACTTCATACTTTCACAAAATCATTATGCCGACATAGTGAGCTTCGGTCACTTTCGATAACATCATAAATTCCAACCTGCACTAACTTTGTGGTAGCGAATGGGGAATAGAGAATAGGGAGTAGGGAGTGGGGAGTGGGGAATAGGGAAGAAAAAATTAGCTAATTATCCTTCTGCTCCGCTACTCCTCTGCTCCCTCTGCTTTCCCTATCTCCCCTCCTCCTATGCTATTTACCAGGAGACTACAGCAATGATGAAAGCTGAAGATATCATGACCAAGGATGTAATTACCATTCGCGGTTCTGCCACTGTTGCTGAAGCCGTCCGGCTGATGAAAGACCATAACTTGCGTGCCTTGGTTGTAGATCGTCGCTATGATAATGATGCCTATGGTATGGTTAGCGAAACAGATATTGTCTATAAGGTAATAGCCTACGGTAAAGACCCAAAGCTAGTACGGGTTTATGAAATTATGAGCAAACCCTGTATTGTCGTTAATCCTGAGTTAAGTGTGGAATATGTAGCGCGGTTGTTTGCCAATACTGGTATTCGCAGAGCGCCAGTTATTCAAGGCAAGCTGTTAGGTATTATCTCAATTACAGATATTTTGACCAAGAGTAATTTTATCGAAGCCCCAACAGCACTCAGGTTAGACGAAAAAATTCAAAAAGCGGTTGAAACTGCTCGCGCTATTTGTACCCAACATGGTGCTTATTCTAAAGCCTGCGCTGCTGCTTGGGATGAGGTGGAAGAACTGCAAGCAGAAGCCGCCCATCAAAAAGCTGAAGCGATGGTTTCGGCAAAAGTTTCTTTTGAAGAATACTGTCGAGAAAATCCCAATGCGCCAGAATGCCGTAACTATAATCCTTAGAAGTCAACCAATTTTGGATTTTAGATTTGCGATTTTAGATTAAATCCAAAATCTAAAATTCGGAGGGTCAAAAATGAAGAGTGCTGAGTTAAAAGTGCTGAGTGCTGAGTTAAAAAGACCACCCACACTTCGACAAGCTCAGTGCATCGCCAGGGGTGGGGTATCAACCTTCTCTCGGTAATAGGATTCCGCTTAACATCGGGCGGGGCTTTTACCATAGTGCAGAAGTACTTCCTTCCTCTTTCTTCTTACTCAGCACTCAGCACTCAGCACTCAGGACTGAGCGTTGTAAAAAGGCAAAAATTTTCTTTTTACTTTTACCTTTTACCTTTTACCTTTTACCTTTTGCCTTCGTAATTACTACTCTTCGCTGTTGAGGATTTTTGGGACTTTGAAATATTCGCCTTCTTGCTCAGGCGCACTATCGAGGATCGCATCTCTGTCTGGATACGGTTGTAACTCATCCTCGCGTGTCACGTTGCTGACATCAATTGCGCGTGTAGTTGGTAGCACATCACTCACATCTAGTTCACTCAGTTGTTCTACATATTCCAAAATGTTTCCTAACTGAGTGGTAAATTGCTCTTCTTCTGCTGGTGTTAATTCTAACCGAGCCAGCAGAGCTACTTTATGAACTTGGTCACGATCAATCATAAATTGTCATTTGTCATTGGTGATTGGTGATTTGTCGTTAGTCCTTACAGATAACAAAGGACTAATGACAAATAACTAAAAGAATACGTCAATTTGTATCCGGCCAGTGGTTTTTAGCCAGTTTTGCGCTTCAATGTAGTTATTGGGAGCCATGCGTATGGCTCTGATCCAATAATCGGCTGCTTGGTCAAACAAAGCTTCACCACCGTCATTATCTCCAGCTTCTTTGGCTTTTTCGCCTTTGTAATGATAAATTACGGCGATGTTATTTAAGGCTTGGGGCAGACGTGGGTTAGTTTCAATTGCTTGGTGATACAGTTCTAAGGCTTTCTCATGATCACCATTACTAGCGTAAATTAGCCCCATGTTATAGAAAATATAACTGCGATCGTAGGGATCTTCTTCGAGGGTGAGGGCTTCTTCATAATATTCCAAAGCTTCGGCATATTCGCCTTCTGCTTGGGCGGACATCCCATCTCGGTAATAAACAAATGCTTCTTTAGCTTTTCTGTTAGCTGGCAGAATCTTCAGAATGATATCCGCCATAACTGTAAAAGATTTGTCAATAAAGTTATCGTTTTTCTGTGTTCTTGGCATAACTGCCTCTATAGTTGTACAGCTACTAGCTCAAAAGATGCTTTTAGGAATTGCAGGGTTTCACGGTTGGGTGCATACACCTTATTAGGGTAGAGAGGCTTGTATTTTTACTCAGCACTCAGCACTCAATAGTTAATTTAACTGATTTGGCAGGCCATTCTCCTCACTAAGAGGCATAATACATTCTGGACTGTTGTGCTGGGGCTTGTTGACCAAATTGGCCACGGGGTAAGCTGTCATTGCTTCCGCAGGATAAGGATCTAACAGTGGCTGAAGTTTTTCGGGTGCTTGTACTTGTGTATCTAGCCACAAATCGTAATCTTCTGGTGCCAAAATGACTGGCATTCGCTCATGGATTGGTGCTAACAATTCGTTAGCTGTTGTAGTGATAATTGTACAAGAAGCGATCTCTTCTCCTTCGGGTGAGTGCCATACATCCCATAATCCTGCAAAACCAAAGGGTTTCTCATCTTGCAGGCGAAAATAAAATGGCTGTTTTTTACTTTGTAGCTTTTGCCACTCATAAAAGCCATCAGCTATGACTAAGCAGCGTCGGCGCTTGAAAGCTGCTCGAAAAGCTGGTTTTTCTGATACAGTTTCGGCTCTGGCGTTAATCAGCTTGACTCCCATTTTTGCATCTTTTGCCCAACTCGGAATCAACCCCCAACGTAATTGTTGAAATTCATACTGTTCTTTGCTGGGTTGATGTAGCACTGTTGGCACCATTTGTGTAGGTGCAATGTTATATTGAGCAGCTAAATCGGGAACTTGTAGGAGATTGAAAGCCTTACTGAGAGACTCTGCTGACTGATTTAAGGTAAATCTTCCACACATATTTTTAAGTTCTCCCCTGGAATTAAATTGCACATTTAAAGTTGATAAATACTAGAAATAATCAATAATTGTTTTTTTATTTTCTCAGATAAATCTAGTTTTCATGAAGATGCTTAAAAGGAAAATAATTATCCTGTTTAACTCGAAACATTTTGTAAGATATTGTATTTTAGAGTCTCATTTCTCTTAATACTCTTCATCATCTTTTTGGCATGGAAACGCTACGTCTGTACGATTTTTTACCCTCCGGTAATGGCTATAAGGTACGTCTTTTATTATCACAAATGGGTATTCCCTATGACAGAATCGAGGTGAATATCTTAAAGGGAGAAAGTCGGACACCTGATTTCTTAAATAAAAATCCGAATGGCAAAATACCTGTTTTGGAAATTGAACCAGGGAAATACTTAACAGAATCAAATGCCATTTTGGCTTATCTTAGCGAATACACAGAATTTTTACCTTACGATCGCTTCTTAAAAGCACAGGTTTTGCAATGGTTATTTTTTGAACAATATAGTCATGAACCTTATATTGCCACATCACGATTTTGGATTTCAATTTTAGGGAAAGCTCAAGAATATCAAGCGGCGTTAGCACAAAAGCAAGAACCAGGTTACGCCGCATTAAGAGTGATGGAAAATCATCTGCAATCTCGTTGGTATTTTGTTGGCGATCGCTATACCATTGCTGATATTGCTTTGTTTGCTTATACCCATGTAGCTGATGAAGGTGGTTTTGATTTATCCCGATTTCCCGCAATTCAAAAATGGATAGAACGTATCAAAGCTCAACCTGGATACATCAGTATTACATACCAGCCAATTCCCCAAGAAGCTGAATTTTGCTAAATACATTCTTGGTTAATTATTCAGCCACACTTAAGTTTTGAAGTTGCAAAAACTTATCAGAAATTTTGTGAGGGATTGGTTTTGGACGCATGGTTTTAGCATCTACCCATACCCAGAGTGCTGCCGCAGTGACTAATAAATCAGCTTCGCTTTGTTTGCGGATTTCATAGCATCGAAAAGCACGGGTACCACGCATTTCTTTTAACCAGGTGGTCACTTCTAGAGTATCACCTGCCACTGCTGGCCGGAGATAGTCAATTTCCACCCGGCGCATCACAAAAACACCACCTAACTCTCGATAAACATCTAAAGTTACACCGAGATATTCTGAGTGTTCGATGGCTGCTTGTTCTAAATAGTTTTGGTAAACGGCATTATTAACATGCCCTAAAGCATCCATTTCATAATGGCGGACGCGGAGTAAAGTCTTAAATTGTTGCATACAAATAATTCAGGTGTAGTTTGATCAAAGTGGAAAAAATGACCAATGACAGTCTCGATTCCTAGTACAACAAGGCAAAAGTCAAGAGTCAAAAAGAAAAAGAAAGAAAGTGATACTACAAGCCTTTTAGCAATTCCTTATGGTAACTGAGTTTCGGCTTCGCGGTAGTCGAGCGAAGCGATGCACTGAGCTTGTCGTTCGCGTAGCGTCTCCGGTAGGAGAAGTGTCGAGATTCAACCACTGTATGGTCAAAGTGTGGTCTTTATTATTTACGCCGACTTGTACTAGAGTGTGCAACTTAAAAGCAAATCAGCTTGTGAGTCAGATTAAAATACAATTTCAGTTTGGACTCCAGACAAAATTACTGATACATTATTGATGCAACCCACTTAATTGACTATTTATTGAAGGTAAAGTACCAGAATCATTATGAAATCACTACATCGTCCCGATTTATATGGCTGGTCTACTTTCAATCCTGCAAGAAATATTGATTTCAATGGGATTGCCTGGATTCGTCCAGATGGCAATATCTTAATTGACCCTGTAGCTTTATCTAACCACGATTGGAATCATCTGGAATCTCTGGGTGGTGTGGATTGGATTATACTCACAAACTCGGAGCATGTGAGATCAGCCAAGGAAATTGCTGTGCAAACTTATGCTAAAATTGCGGCCCCCGCAGCCGAAAAAGAGGTTTTCCCGATAGCTTGCGATCGCTGGTTGTCTGATGGTGATGAGTTTGTCCCTGGATTAAAGATTATTGAACTCCAAGGTTCCAAGACTCCGGGCGAATTAGCACTACTATTAGAAGAGACTACCTTAATTACGGGTGATTTAATCCGGGCGCATACAGCCGGGAGTTTAACTACTTTGGCAAAAGAAAAGTTACTTGATCCAGTAGCGGCGATCGCTTCTATCCGCAGACTGGCACAATTAAGCAAGGTGGAAACAGTATTAGTCGGAGACGGTTGGTCAGTATTTCGAGACGGACATCTGCGCTTAAAAGAATTAGCAGCAACATTATGATATTTTACTTGGAATCACTCAATTAGTACGGAGTGCCTTTTTCTCGGCGTTGGCGTTGTAACGCTTCTTCGTACCATTCCAATTCATCTAAAAATTGACCAAATTTCTTGGTTAAACTTGCTTCTTGGGGAGTACCTGATTCATCTAAAGAGTTGCCAATTTTAGAAATGGCAAACATAGTTGAAATAGTTACCATTCCCATCTCCCCTAGAAACGAGCGTAACTGTATAGCGGCGCGGACTCCGCCAAAGCCACCAGCCGAGTAAGAAACAATTCCCGCCGGACGGAAGTAGTATTCTTCCAGATAATGATCCATCAGATTACTCAACCCTGGCTGAATGGAATGATTGTATTCTCCGGTAATCACCACAAAACCATCGGCGGTGCGGATATGTTCTGCCAGTTCTGTCATCTTTGCCGGAGCCTGACCAGGATTATACTCCTTATACATCCGATCTAAGATGCCAAAGTCATATTCCTTCGCATCAACAAAAATCACCTCATGGTTTCTTTGCTGGAGTTGATCAATGATGAATTTAGCAGCTTTGATGCCCTGGCGATCGCTCCTGTAGGAACCGTAGAAAACTAATGTTTTAAACATGGTCAATTAGGGAGTGGTGAATAGGGAGTAGGGAGTAGGAATTAAAGGACTTTCCAAAAAATATTCCTTTCTAGTACAACACGACGGAAATAAAGATACTATTTCAAGTTAGTTAAAAGCTTGTGATCTAAGCTTTTTGACTTTTAACTTTTAACTTTTGACTTCCGCGTAGCGGTACTAGCCCCTAGCCCCTGTTTTATTGCAAAAGTCCAATCATGTGTAATAAACCATGACCAGTCACTAACTCAATAATTAAAGCAATAAAACCTAACATCGCAATTCGACCATTCCAAACTTCTGCACTGGTAGTCATACCCCATTCCCAACTTTCTGGGGGATACATCTTCACCCTTTTTTTCATTTGGGCTGCTTGTGACAGCTTGAAGTTGGGTTGTTCCAGTGCTTCAATGACTAAATCAGCCAAGGCGCGAATAAACACTGGGTGAGTATTAGGTGCAGGTGCGCGACGGAAGTTGTGAATTCCGGCTTCTTCAGCGATTTCTCGATATTCAATGTCAATTTCTTGCAGTGTCTCGATGTGTTCGGAGACAAAACTGATGGGTACAACCACGATATCTTGTATCCCTTGTGCGCCCAATTCCTTCAACGCATCTTCTGTATAAGGTTGTAGCCATTCTACAGGGCCGACACGGCTTTGATAAGCCAAAGTGTGAGCATTCGGACGATTGAGGGTTTGCATAATTAAGTATGTGCATTCCTCAATTTCTTGCTGATAGGGGTCGCCTGCTTCTTCTACATAGCTTTTTGGTACACCGTGGGCGCTAAAGAAGATATGTACATCATCAGGGTTAGGACATTGGTCTATTTCCTGGGCGATGAGTTCCGCCATTGCTTTGAGATAGTTGCGCTGTTTATACCAAGAAGGAATGACGGTGTATTCAAGATTTTGCAGTTTGGGGTCTTCTTGCCAAAGTTTTTCTAATAACCGGAAGCTAGAACCACTGGTACTGATAGAAAATTGCGGATAAAGAGGCAGAATTACCAGTTTGTCAATTTCATCTTGGGTAAGCTGGGCGATCGCTTCTTCTGTATAAGGATGCCAGTACCGCATACCCACATAGATGTTAGCCTCTTTACCCAAATCACTCAACTGTTCTCTTAAAGCTTCTCCTTGGGCTTCTGTAATTCGCCGCAAAGGAGAACCACCACCAATTTGTTTATAATTTTCTTGGGATGTTTTCACGCGCCGGGAGGCAATAAACCAAGCTAAGGGTCTTTGCAACCAGCGAAATGGTAGGCGAATGATTTCGGGATCAGAAAATAAATTGAACAAAAATGGCCCAACGTCCTCTAATTTATCGGGGCCACCGAGATTGAGTAATAAAACGCCTACACGACCCATAGCAGTTATTTTCCCCCAACCTTTTCAGATTTTTTACTAATGTTAACAATATATCTTTATTAAATATAAAGCTTAACAGTCAGGAACGGTGCAATGGCCACAATTTTACGAGATTTAAGTTACCGCTATCAATGGTTATATGATGCTATTTCCCGCGTAGCAGCTATCAGCGTCGGTGGAGAAAGCCGTTTTCGCCAACTTGCCTTACAAGGCTTAACAATTCATTCAGATACTCAGGTATTAGATTTATGTTGTGGTAGTGGGCAATCTACACAGTTTTTAGTAAAAATGTCACAAAATGTAACAGGATTAGATGCCTCACCAAAATCTTTGCAAAGGGCTAGACAAAATGTCCCGGAAGCCTCATATATAGAAGCTTTTGCTGAAAATATGCCCTTTGCGGAGAATTCTTTTGATGTGGTACATACCAGCGCCGCATTACATGAAATGCACACTGCACAATTACGACAAATTCTGCAAGAAGTTTATCGAGTCCTAAAACCAGGCGGTGTGTTTACATTAGTCGATTTTCATGCACCGAATAATCCCATATTTTGGCCTGGGGTCTCAGTGTTTTTACTATTATTTGAAACAGAAACAGCTTGGGAGTTAATCAAAACCGATTTACCAGAGTTATTAAAGGAAATTGGCTTCAAAGTAGAGAAGACACAATTATATGCAGGCGGTAGCTTACAAGTGATTCAAGCAAAAAAATAACCGCTTACTAAACAAACTTTCTCTAACTGTTTGCGCCTTTGCTTACTGAGCGACTTGTACCGAGCGTTCGCGTAGCGTCTCCGTCAGGAGAAGTCGAGGTAAGTCGAAGTATGCGCCTTTGCGTGAGGTAAAAGATGTTAATAATTAACCGCAGATGAACGCAGATGGACGCAGATAAAAATCAAGCAACTCGACTCATCACAAAATCAAATAGATGATGCGCCATTTCCAACTTAGAACAATGGGCAATTTCTAACTGATGATTCTGCCCATCTAAAAATATGGCTTGATTGTTGTTACTCCCAAAACCACTATCCGGTTGATCTATAGGATTAGCAACAATCACATCTAATTTCTTAGTCTGCAACTTTTCCTTTGCAGGTGTGATGATATCTCCCGACTGTGCAGCAAAACCAATTAATAACTGATGTGCTTGTTTGAGTTGTGCTAATTGGGCAACGATATCAGGTACAGACTCTAGAGGTAAAGCTTGGGGGAGCGATCGCTTAGGCAATTTCTCGCTACTATAATCTTTAGGCTTGACATCAGCCACAGCTGCTGACATCACAATCAAATCAGCATTCGGTAAATATTCCAACATTACCTGCTGCATTTCCTCGGCTGAAATCACAGGTATAGCTTGCACACCCAAAGGTACATCCCAACTAGCTACACCATGTACTAAAGTCACATTTGCACCACGATGTAATGCGGCTTGTGCCAACGCCAAACCCATCTTACCCGTAGAAGGATTACCAATAAATCTTACTGGGTCGAGATATTCCCGCGTTCCCCCAGCACTAATTAATATACGTTTACCAACTAAATCTCGCTTACCGCCAGTATGTAATAAAGAATGAACACGGGTGACAATTTCTGCTGGTTCCGCCATTCTACCAGCACCAATGCGATCGCACGCCAGTAACCCCGATGCTGTACTCATCCCATGATAGCGGCTGTCTGTTAACAATTGCTGCCAATTGCGCTGCACCGTTAACTGTTCCCACATATCCGTATTCATCGCAGGCGCTAATAATACAGGACAAGTCGAAGCTAACACCGTATTTGTCAGCAAATTATCCGCCATCCCGTAGGTTAACTTAGCTAAGGTATTCGCTGTTAAAGGTGCAATTACAATTAAATCTGCCCATTCTCCCAACTCAATATGCAACGGACGAGAGTGAGTTGGTTGCCAAAAATCATCATCTGTATAAGCCCGATGACGGGAGAGAGTCGCTAAAGTCAGAGGCGTGATAAATTCTTGCGCTGAACGGGTGAGAATTACGCGAACTTCCACCCCACTTTTAAATAGAGTGGAAACCACCTCACAAACTTTATAGGCGGCGATACCGCCGCCTACACAAATAAGAACCCTGTTGTTGCGTTTTTCGCTGGGAGACTGAAGATTAGACATCAGAAAAAAAATATGAAGGCTGAAGTTATTTTCACACTTCATACTTCATACTTCATACTTCATCTAAGCTTCATCGTAAGGTTCTAAATCTAAGAGGTAGATATAGGGTTCCACTAATTCTGGACGCTGAAAGGCGATCGCTCGGAGTAGATGCCAATCGTTCAAACCTTCAAAAGCATTGCTATAATTATCAAGTTCCAGACGCGTAGCTAAGTCTTCCACATCTGCTGCGGTCATGGCAGCAATTTCATTTCTGGAAATGCCTAGAGTCTTCATAATGCTTGCCCCTCCCTTATGCAGCATTTGCATCCAGCTTGGGTAAAGTTGCGCTTGACGCAACCACCCAATCTATATTACTCATTAGACGGCATTTCTTTCGTAAAAATTTGCATGATTTTTACCATAATTGTAAAAAATTTGTATTTAACGCTACCCAATTGTCTTTAAAACAAAATTTCGTAACGCTTCTAACATTTGCAGATTAATTTCATGCCCCGCCTCAAATTCCCGGTAATCTACGCTAAAGCCTAGAGACTGTAAGATTTCCCGCGTTTTTAAGGCTGCTTGCAATGGCACAACTTCATCTTGAGTACCGTGCATCACTAAAGTCGGCGGAATATCCTTCTGTTCTGTTGGTACTGCATCAGGATGTAAATATCCACTCATCACCACTAAACCAGCCAGGGGTAACTTTAAACCCACTTCTAAAGTCATCGCCCCACCTTGAGAAAAGCCACACAAAATCGTCCGTGATAAAGGTACGTCTGTGCTGCTTTCTAAAGATTGCAAAAAGTCAGTGAGTAATTGCCGACTTTCAGCTAAACCCTCATACATATTTTCCATTCGCAAGTCATACCACGCCTTACCCACAGCAGAATAAGGATGGGGATAAGGTGCATTGGGAAACACAAACTGGTAATTCGGTAACTGGAAATAAGGTAATAAAGATGCGACATCCTCAGCATTAGCACCCCAACCGTGCAAAGCCACAATTAAGCCAACCGGGGGTTGAGAACTAGCCGGGGGGACATTGATAAATTGTAAAGACAGATGCTTGCTCCTGAAATTCAACTCTTCTCAATTGTCTAAGAATTTTACTCTGCTTCATCTTCTAGCAGAATGGTATTGAGAAGATTGAGTTCATTGGATGCCATAAAGTAGCGATCGCTAAACACTGTTTCTAATTGTGTAAAAATCCGTCTACCTGCCACAGCTACCCAAGGAAATGTGCGATAGTGAGGGACTACAGGGATGACTAAGCCTTGAGGAGTTAGAGAACGTCCTAGCGCACTTCTCCAGGCTTGCGGATCTTGTAATACTTGTTGGCGGGGATCATCCTCTGATTGCTCATTCCAGAAATGGGGATAGTCTAGAGGTAAGCCAATCACTATATTTCTGGTTTTCAACGCTTGAATTGTGGAAGATTCAATCACAAATCCTTCTTGTTCCCGACTCAAAAGTTTATACAGTTCGTTAGCAGGACGTTTGAGTTTTGATGGAAATTTGAATTTCTTGCTTTCAGCAATTTCTTTGAGACAGCCTAAAAGACTACTGCTATTTTGTTTAATATCAGATTTCCACGCTTCAAAACTAAATATTTCTTCAGTTTTGCGATCGCTCCAATCTTCTATCCAGAAAGGGCCTATACAAGTTAGACTATCGGGTATCTCTAGTGCATCATGATCTAAAGATGGCAGTAAAGAACTCTGAAGCCTAGACACAGCTTTCACTAAAGCTTGTAAGGTTTGATAATTTGCATAGGACTTGGCATTTTTTTCGGATGATTGACCTCTTAAATCGAAATGTTTAAAGATGCTTGTAGATAACTGTTCCGCCCTTTTAACAATTGCTTTTGCTTCTTGAGGATGACTATCGCTAATAAAAACTTTGGCTTCACGCAAGAAATCTAATAAATCATCAGACATCAAACGCAATAATTCTTCATCCCCAACAGAGCCAACGGGTACAAATGCAATTCTATTTTTATTCAGTCCTGCATCACCTTTAATGCGGGTAAGAATTGTAGAGCGTAACATTACCAGCAAAGTTAATAAATCACTGGACTGACGCAACCATAGTCTTTTAGGGTCGATATCCTCTCGTTCAATGATGAAATCATTGATGAGCATAACTAACCGTCTTGCTTTGTTATCTCCAGAAACTTCTTCTCCAGTTTCTGGATGTGTATACATTCCTCGACCACGGTAAATTAATTGGGCGACTTCCATTAAAGCGGCTTCAATATTAAATCGGGGAATTGCAGCGATGATGCAATCTGTTTTTGGGAAGGAAACACCTCTTGCGCCTGAAGAAGTCATCAGGAAAACTCGAACTTCATCCCGTCGTGGCGGCTTGACTAATGTCAATCGCTGATCGGGTGATACACTTTGATCCAAAACCTCTACGTCTTTTTTGTTTAGGAGAGCTTCTTTACCAGTAGTCAATTTTTCCTGTAATTGACGCAGAAAAGCTTTATCCTGAGCAAAGAAAATCAATTGCTCTGCTCCCTTGTGTAACCCTTCCTTGATTTCTAAATAGGCATTTGTTAGGGTTTCTTCTTCTGATTTTTCTCGAATTGCTTGTCTAATTGTTTGCTCTGTACCATCACTATTTTGACCTGGTTTAATAGGAGACAACCTAATACTGTAGTCAATCGTGAGTTTACTGGCGGGGTAGCTATTTGTCATGATGTGTAGTGTTGGGTATTTCAAGCCAGTTCTTCTATCACTCCCTGTCACCCGAAAAGATTCTTCCCTTCGACTTTGACTAATTAAAACTTTATCAGGAGCGCGATCGCCTGAGTTCAAAAAGCTATCCAACACAACTTCATTGCTGAGTGAAGCATCAGCCAGAATCAGCACAATTTTAAATGGAGATTGATTTGTCTCAAACGGTTTAATAAATTGCTGTTCCAACCATTCTGCTAACTTATACCATTTTGGATTTTAGATTTTAGATTTTGGATTGGGTAAGGGTTGATCGGTAAGCTTTTGAGTCATCCATCTGTCGCAATCATTTTTTAATTTGGTATTACGCACAAAGGGTGCACCTGCACCATCACCAGCGAGTTCATCCACCATGACAACTATAGTGGGAATCCGCGCTGCAAATGCTGAAGGCAATCGTTTTTGGCGAGATGAGATTTAGGGATAAGGGAGATGCTTAATATTTAGACTGAAGTTAAGTAAGAATTTAACTGACGGTGCAATTGTTTATGGTTAAGTTTAGCTTTCCATTCTCGAATTGCGATCGCAGTTTTGGCTGTCGGTGAAATGTATGTTTGTTGGGTTGGTTTTGGTTCGGGTTGAGGCTGGAATGTTCGCAGGGGTTTTGTAGTTAAACAGTTACTTAAATTAGGTAAATTCTTCTCTAGATTTAATGCTTTAATCACATCATCTACAGTCTTGAAGCGATCGTCTAAGGAAAACCTCACCATTTTTCCTAAAATCCGGGCAAAGTGATCACTAATATTCACTTCTTTTTGCCAGCTAATTTCCCCTGTGGATGTATCATGTTCAAAGTCTAAAGGCCCTTTACCAGTTAATAAATACAGACAAGTGACCCCCACTGCATAGATATCACTGGCGTAAACTGGCCGCAATGCAAACTGTTCTGGTGGTGCAAATCCCATAGTCCCGACAAAATTAGTTGTTGCTGTTTTGTAACCAGAATCTTCAGAAATATCAACTAACTTTTCTTTAACTGCACCAAAATCAATCATCACCAATCTTTGGTCATCTTCACAACGCAACAAGTTTTGGGGCTTAATATCTCGATGAATTACCCGATTTTGATGGATATATTGCAATATCGGCAGAATTTCTTGTAAAAACTGCTTCACTTCGGCTTCAGTTTTCACGCCATTACGTCTGACTTCTCGCGCTAAAGTACAACCCCGCACATATTCCTGCACTAAATAAAACTCACCATTTTTTTCAAAGTAGTCTAACAGCATAGGGACTTGCGAATGACTACCAAGTTGCGCTAGGGTTTTGGCTTCTTGTTCAAATCTCTGACAAGCTTTTTCCCAACTTTTGGTACTGGTGGTTTTTGGGCAGAGTTGTTTAATTACACATAAAGGACTTCCTGGTAAGCGGGCGTTTCTGGCTAAAAAGGTAATGCCAAAGCCACCTCTACCTAAAATTCGCAATATCATATAGCGATCGCGGAATAGCTGCGTAGAACCACACAATTGAGCCAGTTGATTTCTTTGTAAACTGTACTCGTCTGGAAAAGGGGTAATGTTTTCAGAAAAGCGATTCATGGTTTTCAAACAGCTACTCTGCATTGTTTTCAATGTAACTTTAAAAATATTTTTTTGCCAGTATCATTACTGCATGTTTGTAAAACTTTTTCAAAGTCTTCTATCGCCCAACACTTGATGCTCTCAAGTGGAACAACAAAAACAGTTGAGGGATGCAGTAGAATAACTCAACTTTTAGACCTGTGCTAGTCAGTAAGTCACGGTTCCCTTTGCTAAAATTAGAGGTGTCTATAAAGGCGGTCTGATGCTTGAAACCACCATCCTTGAACACCTCAAACAACTACCTGAATCTCTCCAGCAAGAAGTCTTACACTACACTCAATTTCTCCTGGCAAACCACGTCAAAACCAAATCTGTCTCCCCAAAACGTCAAGCTGGCTTCCTCAAAGGCACTTTTAGCTTACCCCTACCAGAAGACTTCGATGAGCCTTTGGATGATCTGAAGGAATACATGGAATGACGGCATTACTGTTGGACACTCACGCTTTTATCTGGTATTCAGAAGATGATCCTAACTTGCCTGACTCACTCAAAGCAGAGATTGATCATACAGAGCGCGTTTATCTCAGCATCGCCACATTATGGGAAATTGCGATCAAGCTTAACCTCGGTAAACTCTCACTTCAGGCAAATTACGAATTAATTGAAGCTAGTTTAGAGCCTGCTGGAATCAACCTCCTGCCGATCGCTTTTGCTGACACGATACAAATCCTCAAACTCCCACTCCATCACCGTGATCCGTTTGATCGCATTCTAATTGCCCAAGCAATACGCCATAATTTGGTGATCGTCAGTCGTGATCGTGCATTTGCGGCTTATCCAGTACAACTGTTGTGCACATAAAAATTTTGGCGTTGCATAAATGCGGGATGAAATCATAAAATTCCACTTTTAAAACTCTTGCTCTTTGCGCCTTTGCGCGGCAGTCGCTTCAAGTCGGCAGAGCCGCCCAACGCGCTGCCTTGCCTTTGCGTGAGACAAAAATCATCCCCGTAATCAGCAACGCCAAAATTTTTTGCTCAAAGCGTCAAGCTCTGGACTCGAACGTTTTAATAACAGATACACCCAACAAAGTATAAAGACTGAAGCAATTGTTTCATACTTCAGCCTTCATACCTCATATTTTTCTACGGTACTTCAATCGGAATCAAAGCATTTTCTGGTAAATAGTCGGAGAAACGCCCATTATCAGCCAGCACTAAAACCAAACGCAGGGGATAATCGGGGGGAACTTGCAAATCTGCCCAAGGTACTGATAATTCTAAACAAGTATCTAAAGCTACTTGGGCGCGGCTAAAGCGGGGTTGCCATTGATAATCTTCTGCGGCTTCGCGGAATTGTACTGATTGTGTGAGTAGATTAATTTCCAAATGGTGATGATACAAATAATTGACTGGTGCTTGCTGCGGCACATCTTTTAAGGGAATTGGGCTATTGTGCATGGTTTTATCAGGATAGAACCATAGCAAATTTAACTCTGGTGGTAATTCCTGTCCTGGTTTGACACCACTTTTGAAGTCTAACCGGATATAAAAGTTGAGGTGATCTACTCCATACCAAAGTCGTTGGATGAGGCTGCTGTTGTGCATTGTGCCTCTCGCACCACCAACTTCGATTCTGCCGGCTTTGTCCCAATCTTGTTCGTCACCACGGCCGTCAATGACGGGGTGAATAAAGCTTTCTGGAAGATGGTTGGCACGAATTTCATGTACTTCTACAGCTTGAGAGAGATAGGCTGGTACGGGTTCGTTTAAGGCTTTGTAAATGCCAGCCAGATGCTCTCGAAATAATTCATCAAAAATGGCATCTTGATTAGAAGAATGTCCTTCGCCAAACCACCAAAACCAGTCTGAACCTTCAGCAGCGTACAAAGCTTCCCAGGCGGCTGGGTTAGTTTCTTCTGTGGCTTCTGGATGGCTGGCTAACACGGCTCTGGCTTGGGTGAGGTAGTCCCAAGCTTTATTTTTTGCTGGGTCGCCAATCCAGGTGGTGAAGCTACCATCTACCCAAGAACCACTGTGTAATTGCTCTTGGGGAATGGTGGCTGTGGGTGGGAATTTTTCAATAAATTCTGAGACGGTGACAAGTTGCAATTGGGGGTCATTGCTCAGGTTTTGATACAAAGCTTCCAGGAACAGTTTGCCGTCTTGGGGATAAAATTCCCAACAATTTTCGCCATCTAAAGCAATGGTGACTAACCAAGGTTGGTCGCTGGGGTTTTCGCGTTGCTTTTTGGCGATCGCTTGCAGATGTCCCACTAAATTGGCAGCGGCTTGTTTCGGCTGCATTGAACCGTAGGTAAAGCCAATTAAATCAGACAATCTATGGTCGCGGAAAACAATCGCTAAATCACCTGCTGGAGTTGTTAAGCGATAAGGGCGATACAGCACTTCTGGTTGCTGGACGTTCCCTGCACCATCCCGATGGAAGAAGTGTCGCAATGTCCAACCCAAGACCGCCTCGTCCGAGCAAATCCACTTAAATCCTTGTTTAATAATATACGGCAATACTTCTGGACTTACAGATTGTTCCGAAGGCCATAAACCTCTGGGTTCTTGACCAAAACGCTCTGTATACATATCCCAGGCTTTGCGTAGGTGGCGGGGAATGTCTTCTGCCCATTGAAAACGATGCTCTGGTAAGGTCATATTCGGCACTGCTACCCGACCAGAGTTAGTATCAGCCAGCAAAGGCATAATCGGGTGAGTGTAGGGCGTAGTTGTGACTTCTAATTGCCCTGTTTGCTGCATTTTCCGGTGTTGGGGAATAATGCGACTTAATATTTGGCGTTGTTTGGCGTAAATTTGCTGGCGATCGCTTAAACTAAAATTCCGCCCTTGTTTTAACCAAGCAGCAATTTCTGGGTCATCCCAAAACAAAGGATCTATCCAAGCTAAATTGTGCCAAGCCAGCAAATCGCTGTAATCCTGCACACCCCAATTTGCTAAACACCAAGCTTGTCCTTTGTCTTGCCTTTGTTGATATAACTCAGCATAACGGGGATGCGGATCAATCAAGGTGTGGTGATTGGCATCAAAGAAATGTTGGACAATAAATTCGTGCTGTTCTCTGGTTAGTTGTTCAGCAGCAGTTAAGCTGGCTGTTAAATAAGGGTCAAAAGCTGTACCAGCAATGTAATCTTCTAATTGCAATATCAAAGAAGGTACCAAATTCACCGTTTGGTGTAGCTTGGGATATTGTTCCAGGATTAATATTAAATCTAAATAATCTTTAGTGCCGTGTAAGCGTACCCAAGGTAGCTTGTATTGTTGGGTAGATGAAAGTGAAACGCCGCTGTCAGGAGATTTGTACAGCGGCTGATGTTGATGCCAAATAAAGGCAACATAAAGTGGATGGGACATAATCGCTAATGATTAAAGATTAGGGATGAGGACTTAGGGATTTATAAAGTGAAAAGTTTAAAGGCAAAAGTAAAAAGCGTTAAATTTTGACTTTTTACTTTTGACCTTTGACTTTTTACTTCTGATCCCTCAGTCCCTAAATTACTTGTTCAACTTCAGCAATTTCGGGAATCATTTCCTTGAGGCGGCGTTCCAGACCCATTCTCAGGGTCATTGTGGAGCTAGGACAAGAACCACAAGCACCTTGTAACCGTAATCTGACCACAGGGCCATCAAGTTCTACAAGTTCCACGTTACCGCCATCAGACATCAAATAAGGGCGCATTTCATCTAAAACGGTTTCTACGTTGTCAATTGTCAATTCCATTGTTTTAGACCTGTGAAGTTAGTGATGGTGATGAGGTATGAGTTTTTCGTAGATTTTTGGCACTACTAGCAACTCAATACCCACAGCTTTGTTTTTTAGCTTTGTTAAATCAATCCTAGATCCAATTGTCGCTAGATTGCTTGGCGTAGTTTTACCTTTGTTGTTTGACACAAAACAATCACTAGCGACTCAACAGCTAACATCCAGCCCTGTGACGGGATTCGTGAACTTACTAGTTAATCGAAGTGAAATACATCATAACTTTACCTTACTCCCCAGGCATATATATAGTGTTTTCATATACAGTCACAAAAATTGGGTGTGGGGAGTGTGGGGGAAGTGTGGGTGTGGGGGAAGTGTGGGGAGTGTGGGTGTGGGGGAAGTGTGGGGAGTGTGGGGAGTGTGGGGAGTGTGGGGAGTGTGGGTGTGGGGGAAAGAAAATCTTGCTGTCAGTTCTCCACTCTACTTTTCTGTAACCAAAAAAGTGCTGAATTAAAAAGCGTATATTACTACTCAGCACTCAGCACTCAGCACTCAGCACTCAGCACTCAGCACTCAGCACTCAGCACTCAGCACTCAGCACTCAGCACTCAGCACTCAATACTCAGCACTCAGCACTAATCTGGAAAAGCTAAACCTGTTCTGGGATCGCGGATATATAGTCCTAGGGTGAGACTCCGCATCACTTCATCCCAAACGGGTGTTAACTGTTCGGCTTGGTCTGCCCAAAATTCAAAGGTAATTAAGCATTGTATATTTGAGCCTAAACCAATGCAAATTCGAGAAAAAGCTTCTCTTGGTTCGGCTTGGGTGTCAATAAATTTAAGTTCTGTCCACACAACTCTGGCGGTTTGGCGTTTGAGGGTGATAACTTCGCCTTTCTCAATGACATCGCGGCTGTCTTCTTCTACGATTTTCTTTAAGGTAGCTTTCAGGGGAAACAAACTCCAGTCGTGGGGTGGTAGGTGATTAAAAGATACTTCTAAACAGCAGTCATCTTTGGGTGGTTTTTTATCCATGAACTTGAAGGATTTTTCTTGGGGTTCAAATACCCAATTTTGGGGAACGTTGAAGCGCACAGCCCCCCGGTTAGCGACAAATATTTTATAGCCTGATGGAGATTCCCAGTGGTGGTCGGGTTGGAGATCAAGCGTTTCTTTAATCCACTGGAGATTGCTTTTTTTACGCTTTGCCATAGTTTTAGCGATCGCTCACTTCGTTAATAATATCAAATTAATGAATGTTGAATGTTTCGCGCAAAGGCGCAAAGGTGCAAAGATGATTTTGACTCAACGTAAACCACCAGATGCTAATGCTGTGGTGAGTTTAACTTTAGCACTGACGGCACAAGAACGGACTCGCAGCCGTCATCGGTTTGAAATGGAAAATGGTCAGGTTGTGTTTTTGCGTTTACCCAGGGGGACTGTGTTACGGGATGGCGATATTCTACAAGATGAAAATGATGGTAGTTTAATGAGAATTGTTGCGAAGCCAGAATCTGTGCTGACTGTCTCGGCTGCATCACCACTGTTGTTAATGCGAGCAGCATACCATCTGGGTAATCGTCATGTACCTGTGGAAATTACGCCGAGTTATTTGCGTTTGTCACCAGATACTGTTTTACAAACGATGTTGGTACAGTTAGGACTGGAAATTAAAGAAGAAATTGCACCGTTTCAGCCAGAATTAGGGGCTTATGGACACCATCACCCTCACTGATAGTCATTTTTTGGCGATTTTGCAGTTAGCCAGCCCCGCTTTACCTGTGGGCGCTTACAGTTATTCTGAGGGTTTGGAAACTTTGGTAGAACATGGCATTATTACCAATCAAGATAATTTAAAACATTGGCTAACCTCAGAGTTACGTTACGGCGCAATTCGGTTAGAGGCGGCGGTGATTTTACGGGCGGCTGAATCTACAAAGATGGGGAATGTTGAAACTCTCTGTTATTGGAATCGCTGGTTATCGGCGGCGAGAGAAACCCAAGAATTACGCAACTCTAGTTGGCAGATGGGGCGATCGCTTGTGCAATTACTTGGTAAACTACAGCCAGAGTTACTCTCAACTATTCATAGTCTGGGTAATCGTTGCAATTATGCAGTTGCTTTTGGCATTGCTGTTGCTCATTGGCAAATTCAACCCAATGCTGCTTTACTCGCATATCTCCATAGTTGGGCTACTAATCTCATCACCGCCGGAATCAAACTCATTCCCCTCGGACAAACCGCCGGACAAGAATTATTACTCGGTTTACAGCCCTTAATGAGTGCAACTGTTCAAGAAATTCTTGTGTTAGAGGATGATGAATTAAGTTGTTGTAGTTGGGGCTTATCTTTAGCCAGTATGCAGCATGAAACGCAGTATACGAGATTATTTAGAAGTTAAACATCACTGAATTTTAGAATCCCCCCTCGGCATCAATTCCGAGTCTCATAGTGCAAGTCATCTCAAGATTACTCAACCCAAAATGTATTCCAGTCCATGTTTTTTGGACTTTATACCATTTCACTCTAAACATGATACAGATAGGCAAGCAGCGCCTCGACTCCGCTCGGCGACCGGAAACAAAGGTGTAGAGGAAGTGATTTGTATCAGTAATTTCGTGAATTGGTATTAGCTATCAGCCTAGAACTAAATTTCTAGGCGGGATGTGGTTGAACACGAGAATTTTTGGCTTGTGTGTACCCCGTAGCCCTGTCCTGATGTTTACTGGGGTAATTTACGGCAAAGGAAGTTTAATACTAAAGGTAGAACCTTGTCCTGCACCCAGACTGATAGCTTGGATCGTACCACCATGTAGTTCTATTAAATAACGAGCGATCGCCAAACCTAAACCTAAACCGCCTTGTTTGGGAGTCTGTTCATCTTGGCGGTAGCGTTCAAATATATAAGGTAAAAATTCTGGGCTAATTCCAATACCTGTATCAGAAACAGCTATTTCTATATGAGATTCTTGACGCAATAGTTTTACATCTATCCGTCCGCCGTTTGGGGTGAATTTAATGGCGTTGGAGAGTAAATTACCAAAAACTTGCAGCAAGCGATCGCCATCTCCAGTTATTGTTGATATGGACTGATCAATCACAGATTCAATGTGAATGTTTTTCGCCTGGGCGCTGGGGTAAGCCGCCTGAATAGATTGACTGACAATCGCCACTAAATAAACTTGTCTCAATTCTAGTTGTAACTTGCCTCGCAGAATCCGAGACATATTCAGCAAGTCTTCTAAAAGTTTCGCCTGTGATTGGGCGTTGCGTTCAATTGTTTCAAGGGCGTGGTTGATATTTTCGGGACTCATATTTCTCGTCCGCAGTAACTGTGTCCAGCCTAAAATCGCATTCAAAGGCGATCGTAAATCATGGGATACCATCGCCACAAACTCATCTTTTGCGCGGTTAGCAGCTTCCGCTTCCGCACGGGCGGCTTGTTCTAATTGCAACAATCGCTGACGTTCTGCTTCTACAAGTTTGCGTTCGGTGAGATCCAGCACAAAGCAAACACTATAACCTCTGTGATCTGTATCATCAATTCGCGCAATTCCGACCAGCACCGACACACGCTGACCATCTTTACGAAAATATTCCTTCTCAAAAGGAGTACAAACCCCAGAAATCTTTAATTCTTCTACTTTTTGCTGATCAAGAGAGTGATATTCTAATGGAGTTAAAGCATCCCAACGCAGATTTCCAGCGATTAATTCTGCCCGACTGTAGTCTAACAATTCTAAAAAAGCATCATTAGCTTCATAAATCAGACCGCTAAAATCAGCAAAATAAATCCCAATCACATTCGACTCGACAATTCTGCGAAACTTGGTTTCACTTTTTTGCAGTGCAACTTCATGATGTTTGCGAGTAGTAATATCATAAGCTGTGCCGACAATTTGACGTGGCGAACCATCTGCGTTTCTGGTGAATACCGTATCTCGACTGTAAAACCAACACCATTGGCCATTTGCATGACGCATCCGGTATTCAAATTCCAAAATTTCGTTATTTTGAATTGTGGCAATTTTTTGCAGATGTAAAAAGAATAAAGGTAAATCATCGGGATACATTGTCTGTACCAAAAATTCCTGCCCCAAATCTTTAATTTGCTGGGAAGTATAACCAAGCAATCTATTAACTTGTCCATTCAGATATAGATTGCGTTGTTCTAGCAAATCATAAACATACAAAATTCCTGGGGTTGTTTCCGCAATGCGTTCGATGAATTGCTGACTTTCGCGCAACCGTGCTTCACTTTGCTGTAATTCTTGACGCAACTTAACTTGTGCGACTGCTGAGTGAATAGTTGAATGCAAACGTCCGGCTGTTGTTTGTCCTTTGACTAAATAATCATGAACCCCACTTTTCATCGCTTGGACAGCAATGGCTTCATTACCATACCCAGTCAACATCACCACGGCTGGAACGGGTTTGGCTAGTTTCAGCAATTCTGCCAAAAATTCTAGCCCATCCATATCTGGCAATAAAAAATCTAATAAAATGCAGTCTGTCGGAAATTGGCGATATATTTCTAAGGCTTTCTCTCCTGATGCTGATTCGAGAATATTGTAATTATATTCCTGGTCTTGCAGCAGATAGCGACGATAAGCCTCACGGTCTTCTGAGGAGTCATCAATAATTAAAATTGTCAGCAGTTGCACCATGACTAGTTGCTTGCAGCATCAGGGAAAATCAAAATATATAACCAACGAGTGATAAAAATTTTAAATCTTTATACCTATTGGTGGATATCAATTGGCGGAAAAATATAGACGTTCACACAATGTCGATAGCATATTGTATCTCTTTTGAATGAGAAACAGCAGTCAAGATAATTTAGATATGACGCACAAAGGTTGTCTGTGGAGATTGGATTTAGGGGTGTAAGGGTGTGAGGTATAAGGGTTTTGGATAAATACACCTCTACACCTTTACAGCCTTGCTGAAAGCCTTGATTTTTAGTTTTGATGCGTAATTCCTATAATTGTTGCATCGGTATTAGTTGGAGAATTTTAATTAATCCCAGCAAATTATATCATAAAAAGTATTATTTTTTACATCAGACTGATTTTGGTATCAGCAATAAGTTCTGACATCAAAATTTAAAATCTTGGTCTTATACAGCACTTTTGAAGTCAGTGAGGTACGCCATGAATATTAAGTAATGAGTAATAAGTAGTGAGTAATAAGTAAAAAATTTACTCATTACTCACTACTTATTACTTTTTTCCCATCAGTTGCTGTATCTCATAAACATTGAATCTGCTGTATATCTTAAGAAATAAGACTTTAGTTAGAGTATGATTCAGCTTAATCATCTGTTATATTAAACAGGATATTGATGAGAGTATTATTTATTTTATCTGTAAATAATTATTCACAAAAATTAATTAACATACTAAACAATAAACCAGCAAATAAAAAGTATCCAATACTAATTATCGTAGATAAAATGAGTTTTTTTAGGTAAAATCTGCTGTGAAAGCAGTAAAATTATTAATAGTATGCTCGCTGAGGAAAAACAAAAATTTCGCTTGGAAAAATCAGCATTTTTCAATGTAAACGGAGATTGTATGGAAGCTCCTCTACCGCTTGCGGGCTTAAATGTTTTGGTAGTTGATGATGATGATGATAGCCGTTTTTACGTCACTACCGTGTTAGAAACAGATGGAGCCAATGTTGTTGCAGTAGCATCAGCCGCAGCTGCACTAGAAGTATTAATGACACTACAGCCAGAAGTTTTAGTATGTGATATTGCTATGCCGGAGGAAGATGGTTATACACTGATCCGCAAAGTACGATCGCTCAAACCAGACCAAGGAGGAAGAATCCCAGCGATCGCTTTAACCGCCTACGGTGATACAGAAGACCGTATCCGCGCCTTAGAAGCAGGTTTTCAAACTCATGTTGCAAAGCCAGTTGACCCAAATGAACTAGTGGCGATCGTAGTTAAGTCGGTAACTAAGTGTGAAAATTATTAGGTTAGAGGTTAGAGGTTACAGGTTAGAGGCTAGAGGTTAGAGGTTAGAGGTGATAGGTAATATATCTCTCCCTTGTCCCCCTTGTCCCCACATCCCCCACATCCCCCACATCTCCCTAACTAAAACTAATCTGTTCAGATTTATACTCTGGCGGTTCGACGTGAATTAATATCCTCACAGGATGAAAGCGTTCTTGCAAGAGTCTTTCTACATTTTCTGTGATCTGGTGTGCAGTTTCTACATCTGGTGCATCTACAATCAAGTGCATTTCAATGAAAACTTGCCTACCTAAAACGCCTCTAGAAGCAATATCATGGCAGTTTATTACTCCTGGTACAGAAGTGGCGATTTCATGGATTGCTTCTGGTGCGATCGCCATTTGATCTACCAGCCAAGGTAAATTAGCTTGTAACACTGACCAGCCACTCCAAAACACCAGCAAAGCCACAGGAAACGCCAACACTATATCTAACCATTGAAAACCCAGCCAAACCCCGATTAAACCAAAAATTACCGAAATCGTCACCCAAATATCGCTCATCGTGTGCATCGCATCAGCAATTAAAATTGGGCTACCTACACGCTGACCAACTCTCCGTTCGTAAAACGCCACAAAAATATTTACGCCCAAAACTATTAGTAATAACCACAACTCAGGCGGTGCAATTCTCACAGGTTCACCACCTTTTATAATCCGCTCAATTGCTCCTTGAAGAATTTCAAAGCAAGCTATCCCTAAAAACGCTGCAATTCCTAAAGCTCCCACCGCTTCAAATTTTTGGTGTCCGTAAGGATGTTCACGGTCAGGATGTGGCGAAGAAAATTTACTAGCAAATAATCCTAAAACATTATTGGCACTGTCTGTCACACTATGCAAAGCATCAGCTAATAAGCTTAAAGAACCAGTCCAATAACCCACAACAGCCTTTAACCCCATCACGAATAAATTTAGCAGCAGGGTAATTATTAAAACCTTTCTAACAGTCCGGCGATTATCGTAAGTCATAGATATTTTTTAACAGTAAGTTCTATGACTTATAAGTGTAAAACTCAAAATGTTAATTAGGTAAAATAACTTTTTGCTTGTTTAGAATTATTGTCTATATACCCTATAATATTTTGTCGTAGTTGTTGCGATTAATTACACTTAATTTCTGCCATAAGCTTAGTATTATTAATGCCTCAACTTTTATCATCAGCGACTTATTATCATTAATTTCTGCAAAAAATTCATTAATTTTCTTTTTAAATGAATACTCCAGTCAGTTCACACCATCGGGTCACAATTAAATCTGTATACAAAGACTTATCCAAACCATAGCTACCTAAAGCAAAACCATCGTTCCACTCAATCAGGGCAGTAACACCATCTGACAAAACACCAAAGTCAATCCCGTAAGCAGCAGTTCCTTCACCAGAAACGTTTAACAACTGCACTGCTTCTGTAATCACGCTTAAATCAACTGCTACAGATGAATTTCCCCAGTAATGTTTAATTCCCACAATCTCACCGCGAATCACAAAAACCCGATACTCTGACAACCACTCAACAACCTCAGAACAATATACAGGTGTACGGTGAGATGTTCCTTGCAAATACATTAAATCGCTGGGTGAGGCAAATACATGACCTGTAAATTGCTTTTTGCGATTTTGAGGTTTAGCAAATATGGGTGCATGATCATCATAAATTCGCTGAATAATCTGCCCAACTGTGCTTCGCCAAATTTGCCGATGCAGAAATGCTTGTAAACACTGGGGATAATCAGTGAGATTTGGCAAATCTATACCTAGCTGTCGTAATGCGCCCAATACTACTGGGATATAACCAGCAACTAATGTGTCAGTAGCCAATGGTAGCTGTCGCCTGTGTAGACGTTTTTCGGTAAAAGTTTCAACCGGAATTCCTCGGTGATTTAACTCCGCCAATAAATCAGCCATTTCCGGTTCCATTCGTCCATTACCCTTTTCTTGGATAAATGCTTTCTGAATCATCTTGACCTTTGGTAGAGATGCCCCAGTCTAGACGAACTCTTCCGGTACTATTAAGTAAGTATCAAACAAATTTAATCAAGCCCATGTCTTCAACTCCTCTGACATTAAATTTAGTTGAAGGTTCTGTATCCTTCAGTTTTTCACCCCAAGCCGCACGAGAATTAAAAGCGGCGATTGATCAATTAATGGCAAGTCTGAAAGCTGTTGCGGCTAAACCTGCGGCTGGTGGTAAAGTCACCCCCCAACCGCCTTTGGAATATCGTTATACTGGCGAGGTATTTTTAGAAATTTTCTGTAATCCTAATATCTGGCCGACTCCCTTTGCTGCTAAAGTTTTGTTGACAGTGCGAGATGTCACCATTCGCTTAACTACGGAAGCTGAACTCACTCGCCTCATTGAAGACATTAACCAATATTTAGAACAAGTTGGGTAAACGGGTACTGAATTGAAAGTGCTGTTAGCGGTAGCGGGGCGTTGAGCAGCGTGCTGAGTAAACATACTAATGACCAGCAGAGTGGGTACATAAACTCAAATCAAACATTTTTGCGGGAGGTATTAACTAGCCAAATAGCCGCTAATTTTATCTTTGTGTCGGCGAAGAGTGCTTAAAGCTTGCGATTCGATTTGTCGTACTCGTTCTCGACTAATACCCATCTGTTTGCCAATCTCAGATAAAGATAGGATATTTCCATCTGTCAAGCCAAATCTTAAGGTTAATATTTCGCGTTGCTGAGGATTTAATTTTAATAATAAATCTTGGATATTTTGTTTGAGAAAACTTTGGTCGGCGTATGATTCAGGAGAGATGCCATCATCTTCTAGCATACTAGATAATTCTGTATCTCTTTCGGGGCCGACTCGTAATTCTAAAGACAAAGGTTGGCGTGCTAAGAGTAGACAATCTCGAACTTGTTGTGGTTCTAAAGATAATGCTTGAGCAATGTCAACGGCGGAAGGAGTACGACCTAATTTTTGTGCTAGTTCCCGTTGAGTACGTTTGATTTTATTGAGTTTTTCTGTAATATGAATAGGTAGGCGGATAGTGCGTGCTTGTTCTGCGATCGCTCTTGTGATGGATTGACGAATCCACCAGTAAGCATAAGTGGAAAATTTGTATCCTCTTTGAGGTTCAAACTTTTCAACACCTCTTTCTAAACCTAAGCTTCCTTCTTGAATTAAGTCCAAAAAATCTAAATTGCGTTTTTGATATTTCTTCGCTATCGAAACAACCAGCCGCAGATTAGCCCTAATCATTTCTGCCTTGGCTTGATATCCTTGCTTGAGTTGTTGTAATAGTTCTGCTTCACTCAGATGGACAGATTCTGCCCATTCTGATTGTGTTGGTTGGCGCTGTAACTGCACAGTTAATTTTTCTTTGGCAGCCAGTAAAGTCATCATTTGTTGGACTTGCTGACCAAATTTTATTTCTTGTTCATGACTTAATAAAGGGATACGTCCGATTTCATGCAGATAACTACGCACCAAATCAGCCGGAAAAACAGATTTTCTGTTGGTATTGCTTGCTTCAATCGATTTATCAGATAGGTATTTCATTTTTCTATCATCCCTATAAGAATTTCTGGATTTAGCAGAAAATGATTAGCATCCTAAATATCAAAGGTTAAGTATTCGCTAAAATTTAGCCCGCGATAACTAGATACACTTTTCTATTTGAGAATTAACTTTTCTTAATGTAATAGCTTGATGTTACAGGAACTTGTCAAAGATTTGAAAAAATCATGTCTATGGAAAAATGATATCAGTTTTATTTGAGATATGAATAAAAGAGACCAGGGGACAGATGTTTATAAATTATTTAGGATTGCTACTTAACTAAAAAATAACCAGTATAAATGAAGTTGAAAAAGTTCAGAAAAGTATTTAAAAGTGCTATATGCTTTCAGTAATTAGACTGAATTAAGTATAAATTGGTAAACAAAAGTGAATCTCCCTTTAATTACTCGTGCTGAAGCACATAACAAGAAAATAGCGATTATTGCAGATACAGGAGTATTTACATATCAAGATTTGCTGCAAGCTTCTGGTCAAATAGCGGCAAATCTATTACAAAATACAGTAGATTTACAAGAACAGCGAGTAGCTTTTTTGATTCCGCCTGGGTTTGAGTATGTAGCGACACAGTGGGGAATTTGGCGTGCTGGTGGAATAGCTGTACCTCTGTGTATTTCGCACCCAAGACCAGAATTAGAGTACGTAATTATCAATTCAGGCGCATCGATGATTATTGCCCATCCACAGTATGAGGATATCATGCGATCGCTCGCCACAGAACACAATCTCAGATTTATCCTGACTTCGGACACACCACCAAATCATATTGTTAATCTGCCAGAAATAGAAATTACTCGACGTGCGTTAATTCTCTATACCAGTGGTACAACAGGTAAACCAAAGGGTGTGGTAACAACTCATCAAAATATTCAAGCGCAAGTTACCAGTTTAATTACAGCTTGGGAATGGACATCAAGCGATCGCATTTTACACGTACTCCCCTTACATCATATTCATGGCATTATCAACGTCCTCACCTGTGCTTTGTGGGCTGGCGCAGAATGTCTGATGTTAAGCAAATTCGATGCAGAAGTTGTGTGGAATCGCATTTGCGAGGATGACTTAACTTTATTTATGGCAGTTCCAACGATTTATGTAAAATTAATCGCCGCTTGGGAAAGCACCACAGCTGAACGCCAACAAACTATGACCGCAGGTTGTAAAAAAATGCGTCTGATGGTTTCTGGTTCTGCGGCTTTACCCGTGCAGGTTTTAGAAAAATGGCAAAATATCAGTGGTCATTTTCTCCTAGAACGCTATGGAATGACCGAAATTGGCATGGCGTTGTCAAATTCTTTACATGGTCAACGTCATGCAGGTTATGTTGGTCAGCCTTTACCGCAAGTAGAAGTAAGATTAGTTGATGAAAGCGGAGAAATAGTACCAGCAGAAACACCAGGCGAAATTCAAGTTAAAAGCCCTGGCGTATTTTTAGAATATTGGCAAAATCCCCAAGCAACCGCCAAAACTTTTAAAGACGGCTGGTTTTGTACAGGAGATTTAGCGGTAGTAGAGAACGGAAATTACCGCATTCTCGGCCGAATGAGTGTAGATATTATCAAAACGGGCGGCTATAAAGTATCTGCTTTAGAAATTGAAGAAGTGTTAAGAACTCATCCCGATATCCAAGAATGTGCTGTGGTGGGAGTTGCTGATCCTGAGTGGGGTGAGAGAGTTTGTGCGGCTTTGGTATTGCATCCCCAACGCCAGTTAACATTAGAATCCTTTCGGAGTTGGGCAAAAGAGCAATTGGCAGTTTATAAAGTGCCAACTAAAATACTCACAGTTGCCGAGTTACCCCGCAATGCAATGGGGAAAGTAACGAAGCCAGAAGTGGTTGAGTTATTTCGTGCAGATTGATTGTGAAGCTCATTAAGGCGATCGCATTTATGATTTTTGCGATCGCCCTAGCCTCCACCCCCATTCCCAAGGGTTTCAAAATGGACTTTGCTATGTATTCGGCAAAGGGCTGGCGAGTGATCTCCTCAATTCAGTTACGACAAGATGGAAGTTGCTGCAACTCCTGGGGATGGTTTTGGAAATAGTCCCCTAGCCAATTGCAACCTTGGGTGAGGAGATCGTCAAGATTCAAGTTCCAGGAATAGAGCATTGACCCACTGCTAGAAATCAAACGGTTGCCATCTGGGGTAAAATTGAGGAAAGTGTTAAATGCACCACCCATTGGGATGCGAGTAATAGGTGTGCCGTCGGCTTGCCAGACATGGATTGTGCTATCAATAGTCTTAGCAATCAACAATTGCCCGTCTGGGCTAAATTCAAAGCGACCGATTTGATTGGTTTCAAGTGTGCGAATGAGCGTACCATCAGAACGCCAAAGTTTGATATTTTGATCAATTCCCACTGTCGCCAACTGCTGTCCATCGTTACGGTGAGCGATATCAATAATCGCTGCGCCATGATTGAGGGTTTGGATGAGATTACCCTCAGCCGACCAGACTACCAGTTTACCAAAGCGATCGCCAACCATAAACTGCCCACTGGGGGAAAATCCCATTGTAGTGATTTCATTTGGTTGTCCTGATAGGGTTTTGAGCAGTTTTCCGTCTCTTCTCCATAGGCGCAGGGTGCGTGTGGGGGTATTACCAGAAGTTACTGTAATATAGGTTTGATTGTTGGGGCTAAAGTAGAGGGAATCTGCATCTTTGATAGTCTTTAAAAATTTACCTTCACTACTCCAAAGTTGAATTTTATCGGGTTGATTACCAGAAATTGCCAACTCTTTGCCATCAGGACTAAATTCGATTCCTGGTTTAGAATGAGCCGCATCCATTTCTTTAATTAAATCCCCATTTGCTAACCTGAATTGTATTTTTTGCTGACGAATTGATAACAAAACTAAGCGCGAACCATCGGGACTAAATTTAATCACACTTTCCGGTAGATTAGTTTGTATTGTTATGAGTTCGCTGCCATCTGCCTTATATAATGTCATTTCTCCATTGAATTTTGTCGCAGCAATTGTCTGTCCATCAGGACTCAGAGTGGCATCCATAATTCTATTTTGAGCATCAGATTTTGCCCCAGCAATTTTTAGTTTCTCACCCGGTAGTTGTATGCGGTTGATGCGTTGCTGATTTCCCACAACTACACGGGGAGTTTGTATTGGTGGTGTCAATGGAGTGGAGATTTTTTGAGGATGGATTTTCCAAAGTTTCAGCATCCCATCTGGGTGACTCGTGGCGATGACAGAACCATCAAAGCTAAAACTAAAACCTGAAACCAGTAATTGATGAGTTTTGATTTCTGCTTGTAAAGTTCCGTCTGGATGCCATAATTTGAGGGTGTTGAGATTGGCGGAAATGTAAGCACCATCTTTTGTGCGGAAACTGTGCCAAAGGCGCTCGCCTAAATTATGGTTAATGTTAGGATAGGTTTTGATTAACGCACCAGTTTTAATGTCTATAACTTCCGGTTTTCCTTGGGCATTGATAAACACAATTGCATCGCCTTCTAAACTAATAGTAAGGTCAATACCCTGTTGAGGTGGAGCAATCTGCCTGGTGTAAAGTAATTTCCATTGCAAATTCAAGACTGCAACTTTGCCAAAGGCGTTGACTACCACAATATTGTTGTCATTTGTGAATTGGACATCGCTAAGAGTTTCTTGATCGAGTTTTAGTTTATTGACAAGAGTACCTGTTTTGAGATGCCAAACCTGGATTTCATAATCGGAATCAGCAGAGACAATATACTGACCATCAGGACTAAAACTCAGAGAAGAAATGGAAATGGGGAAGCCCTGGAGAGTTTTAGTTTTGTGAGTTTTGATTGTCTGAATTTTCTTTCCCTGTAGTGTCCAAAGAGTTATCGCCCCGTCTTCTCCTCCAGTTGCTAGTTTTTGTCCATCACGGCTAAAGGCGATCGCTACCGCCGGACTTTCTAAATGCCAACGATTTTGCTCATTAATCGTGGACAGAACAGCTTGTAGGGCAAATAAAGGCGTATGGGTGGGTAAATGTTTAAAAGAATGCTGTTTGGTCAATTGTTTGAGCCTTTGCGCTGATTTCATCGCCCCTAGCAAATCCTTCAGCTGGTTCCCATCTGCACGCACTTGCAAAATTCGACTTCCTTCTTGTTGTAAATTTAAGATATCTGCATTGGTTCTGAGTTGCTGTTCTGATTGCTGGAAGTAAAAAAACGTGCCGATGGTGCTAATTACAGCCGCAGAAAGCGCGATCGCGCCAATTCGCAATTGTTTTTTGGTTTGATGTTGCACGGTTTTTAATCGCCCAATTGCTTGAGTTTCTTGTTGTATTGCTGTTTGGGTTTTGGATTGGGCGATCGCTAGTTCTTGGGCTTGACTGGCGGATAAAAATTGATAATCACTATGACTCAAACTCAATCCTTTTGCCCAAACCAACGCCCACTGCAAGGATTCATTTTGCAGCAAATATTGAGCATCTTGAGCAATTTCCCAAGCGGTGAGTTCTGCACCATAGGGACGGATAGCCCGCAAAACTTGTTCTGTCCAGGTATAATCAAAAACAGTGGCGTAGATGCGATTATAGATGCTCAATTTGCCTTGACGTTTGACAACCAAACCAGAAAGACACAACTGCATTAACTCCCAGCTATCTTCAGCCGAAAGTTCCCCTTGATTGAGCAATTGCTGATAAAGTCCTAATGACCAACAAGCCAAAGATTTATTGTGGAGAATGCGATCGCGAATTGTTTGAAAATGCTGCTGTCGGTCATTTGCTAACCAATGTTCGATCATTTGCGATCGCACAATCGCTTCTACTGCTGAAGTTTCCCATCCCGATGCAATAAAAGTATTTGATGTATTAATTAGTTGACATAACCATTGAGTTAAAAATGGTTGTCCACCAGTCCAACTCAAAATTTCTGCCATCACCTTAGTAGGATTTGCAGCCACCTCAATTAAGCCTTGTTCCAGGGGTTTAGCTTCGGACAATTGAAAACCTGTAAGTTCGATGGCGCGACTATCTACATTTAGTGGTGTAAATTTATTATCTGCGATTAAATCAGTGGGTGTAGCCACACCAAATAGGGCAAAGGTTAACCTTTGAAATTCGGGTTTATCAGCGCGTTTGTTGTAGCAATATCTCACAAAAGCAAAAAAATCATCCTTAAATTCTAGATTGAGAATACTGTCAATTTCATCTACAAAAACGATAATTTGCTGAGAGATATTTGCTAATAAAACTTCTTCCACAAATTTACTCAGCCGCAAAAATGGATGTAGCAAAGTATTTTGAGACCACCAAGATTCTAAATCAATTTCAATGTTAAGTTCACTAGCAAAATGGCTGACAAATCCTCCATAAAATTCATCTGCGCTCACTTGATAAACGCAGAGTTCGCGCATTTCAAAAGCAACACAAACAAATCCTTCTGACTGTAAGTGCGACATGGTACGCACTCTTAAACTCGATTTACCCATTTGTCTAGAGTTGAGAACATAGCAAAATATTCCCGCTTTTAGTCCTGTATATAAATCACTATCGGCTTGACGATGAACGTAAATTTCAGTACCTTCTCGTAAACTACCACCGACTTGATAATGGTTGTAATTGTTCATGTTTGAATTCCCAAACGTTCACGAAAATATTGACGGTAAAGTTCGTAGCGTATAGATACTTGGTGTTGCTGTAGTTGGATTAATCCCAAGTCATAGAGTTTCACCACATCATCGAGATGGAAGTGTGGTTGAATGGAAATAGCAGCATCAGCTGAAGCGATCGCTTTCAATGGTGCAAGTAAATGAGAATGAGTTTGTAGCTTATGCCATTGCCTTTCTAGATGGCTGCGGTAGATACTATTGGGAGTTGCTGCGGTATTAAGCAATTGCTCAAGGGAAGTTGGGTTTTGAGCCAGAGATTGTAAAGTCAAGGTGACAAGGTAAGGATGTCCACCAACAATTGCAGTTAATTTTTTTATTTCTTGCTGACTCCAGTGCAATTGATACTGATTTAGTAAAGTGAGAATTTCTGTGGAATTTAGTTCTGTTAGTTGAATTTCTGTACCTGCGTTAAATGGTGATTGGTTAATATCAATTTGGGTGTAAACTTCAGTGTGAACAACTATCAAACGTAACTGAGTCCAAAGCAATTTGGTTTTAGCATCTTCATGCCAAGTTCTCAGCATTCCCAGAAATTCACCGGCAATTAATTGATGAGTAAATAGGCGATCCACTTCATCTAAGGCAATGACTAAAGGGATATCATCAGTTAAGAGATATTTTTGTAAATAAGTTCTACATTTGATTTTGCTATTGCCTAAACTTTTGCGCCAATGAGTTTCGATATCCACCGTTAAATTCAGCGCATAGGTAACACTAGCAATAAACCACTGTAAGAAACTATCTAAACTGTCAAAATCATCAATAACCGCATCCCGCAAATTGATAGCGATCGCCCGATATCCTTGTTGTTGGGCATACTTGAGAATTTGCGCCATAAGTGTGGTTTTACCAAACTGAATTGGTGCTTTAATGCGGAGTAAAGCCCCTGGTTTATCAATCTCTGCACAACAAAATTCCCACTGAGATGGTTGATGCTGAATTCCCTGGTAAGATTGGGGCTGATGGGTTTGCCATCGTCGCTGAAGAGCTTGGCGAAAATTGGTTTTCTTCACCTCTTCTTGGAGTGCTTCTGACAGCAATTGCCACAACCGCCCGCCAACTTCACTAACATACTTCACGGTAAGATAAGACTCAGCCGCGATCGCTTCATAGGTTTTACCTTCCCATGCACCCTGCAAAACTTGGATTTCAACATCACTCAGATGCTTTTGCGTAGTCTGTAGCATCAACTGATCAACGAGTTGTTGAGTAGCATTCCATTGAAATCCAGCGTCTAAGCTCATAACCCTAAACTAGAAAGCGATGTTTATCTTCTAACATAGGATTTCTCAATAATTCCCCCTAATACCCAAACAACCAGAAGAAACCGTTATCACCTAGTGATGGGGAATAGTTAGCAGGATTTTTCCGGAAAAAACCAGAATTTATCGCCTGAAAAAACCAGATTTCTTCCGGCTGACAATGACAATACGCATCAAGCATCATACAAATATGACCGAACAAGGCAAAAGTAAAAAGTTACAGCGATTTTCAGGTAAATGAACCAATTTTTTTATCTCACGCAAAGGCGCAAAGGTACAAAGAAATACACAGAAAAATGGTCACAAGGAAAATTGTAGGTTGGGTTGAGGAACGAAACCCAACATTTATTTTGTTTCCAAATCTGTAACTCAATCCTGAGTCTGAGTATTTATTAGCTAACTTGAAACTGCAAGATTTACTGATATTTTTCAATCAATATTCTATGCTGCAACACTTTTCCCACCAAGCCTTATTAAAATCAACTATTATCGGATGTCTGCTTTTTTCTAGTTCCCTAATTCCCTTACAATCTACCGTTGCTAATCCGCAAATTTTGACTACACCACAAGCAAAGACGATCGCTCAACAAGTGCTTCAAGATGCGATCGCCAAAGAGAAACTTGATAATACTGCAAAAGTCGTTCAAGTTGCTCGAATTGGTAAGGGCGATATGTGGATGTACAATCCTGTACCTTACTGGAAAATTGCGATCGCCGATCAGCGTCAAAATTTGGTCTATTTCACCACTGATAATGGTAACTTTAGAGTCTTGATGCAAAGGAACGGGCAAAACATCCATTCTCTAGGAAAACCTGCTCAAGAAATTCCGCCAACGGCAATGATCACAGCAGCGATTCAACAAGCGAAACAGTGGGGCTATCCTGGACAACCTTTATTAGCTAATATTTCATCTGAAAAGACAACTTGGGCAAGCGGTTGTGAAAATATTTCTGCCCCTAATGCTTGCGATCCCTTTCTCAGCCAAGGCTGGAAAATTACCATTCCCCACCAACGCCAAAGTTGGGTATTTCGAGGTGAAAGAGCCGACGATTTACAATTGATTGCACGTACTAATCCTGTGATTGAACGCGGCTTACCGATTTCGGTGGTTAACGAAATCAAGAGTATCGCCAGCTATCACTTGCAAATCTTACCCTCAGTTGTTCTGATTACTAAAATCGAGCCTCAAACCTTTACTGATAGCTGTTTAGGATTAGGTAATTTAGCCGAATCCTGCGCTCAACAAACAATCCGGGGTTATCGGGTAACGGTGGCGGGAAAGCCCCAAGCACAGCAAATATACCGGATTAGCAGTGATAAAGTTAATATTCGCACCGAAGCGATCGCCGGACTTCCCAACCGCACTGATGACTTACCAACTGCGATCGCTCGCACAGTATTCAACGCCGCCCAATCAGACTTGAAACAACCCATTGCCAATCTTAGCATTACCCAAGTTGCACCAAGATTCTATTGTTTCCACAGTCCCACAGCTGCACCCAATGAACCTTGCATACCAACGCAGCGCCTTGACGGTTGGAATGTCACGGTGACAAATTTTCAGAAATCACTGACTTACACGGTTAATCTCAGTGGCAAGATTCTTAGCAAACGATAGCTGAGTGCTGAGTATAAATCCATTAGATACAAGGCTTTTAGTAATTAACACGCCCTAATTTAAGTAAATACGAATAGACAACATAAGCTTATGATGCTCACACAATACCTGCGGCGAGTGAAGCTATCGCTCGCTTTGATTATTGCTTCTCAACTAATTTACTCTGTTCCCATTTATGCGGCAGATGCTAGGATAACGATTTCTAAAGCTTGCCGTGTAGAGCTAACTGCTGAAAGTACCCGACGCTGGAACGAAATTTCTGGAATGTCCCTAACTTATACGCTCCCTTCAATTACCAGAGAGCTAGAAAATGCTCAACTGCGAGGAGATACAACTTTTACAACCCAGACATTAGATTTTGCCATCAAGACAATTACTACTCAAATACAATCACTGACATATAAGGATAATCCAAAACTTGCTACCATTCTCGATCAAATCGTGGTCTTAGCTAAACCTTTACCAAGTGGGTATAGTCTGGGCAAAACTCAAATCTTGACAGAATCTGCGATCGCCTATGGAAAAATTGGCCAGTCCATCAAAGGAAAACAAACCCTGCGGCTTGCGGCTGAGTCGGTATCAGGAATTCGCAATACTCCTAAAGATTTAATTGCGGCTCACATTCGCCTTGCAGAAGGGTGGATTGCGCTCAACCAACCGGCGGAAGCTGCATCTTCCCTCAACTATGGGTTTGAGCAAACTATCAAAAATCTGACAGATACCTACGCCAGACGTGAATCGTTATCACAAATAGTTAATTTATATCTCCAAATTTACCAACCCACAAAAGCTTTAGAGGTGCTAAAGCAACTTTCTCCTCAAGATTACGATCCTGATATTACCGTCACTCAGATTGCTGCTACCTACGTTAAAGCTAGAGACCCAGTAAAAGCAAAGCAATTACTAGATCCATTGCTCAAAGCAGCACTAGCAATTAAAGATGTTGAACAACGGGAAATTAAATTAATGAATTTGGTGCTGCACTATGCACCCAGTGGAGATTTAGGGCGATCGCAGCAAATTCTTTCTCACATGAAACGCCCTAATTCTTTCCGGGCTAGAAGTTGGTTAACAATCGCAGCAGAAGGTCGCAAATTTAACCAGCCAGAAATTCGTAAGCAAGCGATCGTTCGTTTAGTTGCTGATGCCAAAGCCGCTAACATAGCCGATCAGTTTGGTGGACGCTTCGATAATGAATGGTATGGCGAGATGTCAAATTTATCTGAAACTCGCGGCTATCAGCCCGAACTCAAAGCCCTAATTGCTGAACTGCGTGCGGTGAATGTCTTGGGAATTGTTTTGCAAGATTTGATTGCCAATAAGCAGTTTACAACTGCTCGGCAAATGATACCACGTCCGATGATCGTACAGATAGATGCAGGCTATTTCGATGAAACTGATCGCTGGCTAGATAATATTGCCATAGCCGCCCTCGCAGATGGACAAACCCAGGATGCAGAAGCCAGAATTGCTGGGGAAAAAACCGATGTGCGGCGATTGCTGCGGTTTGCTCAAGCGTTCCATCGCCGTGGTAATGTTGCTGTTGCCGATCAATTATTCACTCGTAGCCAAGTAATAGCTAATAGCATTTCTGCTTTACCTACCGCCATCACAACTCATGCGGCGATCGCCAATGCTTTGATTTCCACCAATCGTCCAGCCGATCAGGTATTGAATCGAATTGTCACACTGATACAAACAGAAAAAGCATTGCCACAGCAAGCACAATTATTGCTATCAATCAGTTCAGAATTTGACACAACGCGATCAGCTTATTTTACACTGGCAGAAAGATTAAAGTTACTTCAGCAAGTAGACTTTGCTACCTTAGCAGGTAATCAAGCGATCGCCTATCGTCAGCCAGAGGAAGCATCCCGTTTTATTGGTTACGCCGGGAGAAATCCTAGGGAAAAGTTGGACTTTGCTTTACGAGTTGTGGAACTAAATCTGACTCAAGGTAATTTGACAAAAGCGCGATCGCTCCTCAATATTCCCATACAAACCCTCCGCAATGCCCCAGAGTCTTCTTTACCACCGATTGCAGAACGTTCTCGTCTCTGGGGGAAGATTGCTTTAAATCTTGTCCGCACAGGAGACACCAAAACTGCGATCGCCATTGCTCAGAATGTCACACCATCGCCAGAACGCGAACAATTACTGCAACGCTTACGCTGTTATCAGGACTGAGACGTTGCATTTCAGTTTTAGGGGTGCGATCGCTGAGAATCATCGCTTCATATATTTCATCTGTAAAAGCTGCTATTGAAAACTTTACAGCAAGGCAAATGTATAATCCAATACATTTTAGTTAAAGCAACAACTTATACCATTTTGGATTTTAGATTTTGGATTTTGGATTGGGCAATTGCTTACTGGTGAGCTTTTCAGTAACCCATTTGTCGCAATCATTTTTCAAATTGGTATTAGACTGGTGTAGGTTGGGTGGAGGAACGGAACCCAACATTTATGTATAATCAGTGATGGGTATTTTTTCTCCACCAATTGATTCTGACGGATGTATTTTTCAATCCTTAAAGCGCACGTTGGGAGGACACCAAAACAAATTTTTGCTAGAAATACCCAAAGATTCTAAAATTCCCCGCATAATTTCTGTGCAGTACATCCAATGTTCCAAGTCATCATACATCCGGTCGGGGTTAAACTCGGCGTTGTAATGCAGCACATTGGGAATGTCTAAAAACTCATCAGAGTTTTGGGGCGAAAGTAGCAAAAGTTGAAATGGTTTACCTTGGCAGTGTTTTTTTAGCTTGCTGACTAAATCTAACACGCCGCCGCGATCGCATATACCAGTGCGGACAAACAGTGCTTGGTCGCAATTTTCAACTGTGTACCAAAATCTTTGAGAACGTGCTGTATAGCGTACCCGCATCCGTTCATATACCGGAGACATATCATATACAGGGTTGTCTGTGGCTTCAACTTCATGGGCAAAAGATAAACCAGACCATTTGCTGTGATAAATTCTCCCTGCTTCTGGACTGTAATCTAGCAAGCTGGGATTCCACATATCGTAAAAACGATTTTCGATGATATCTGCGATGTCTGCAATCTTGGTAGTGCGGGTTAAGTCAAAGGGAAAAGCTGGGCCATCATATTCCATTTTATACAGCATCATCCGTACTGCACAGCGATCGCCCAACGGCACAATTGCCACGCGACTAATGTCTGATAATTTACATTGATATCGAAATAACACCGCCGACTGTGATGGAATTTTCACTCGACTTTCCAGCCCATCTTTACCAATCATCATCGTGCGGAAGGGAATCTCCGGGTGTAATGGGTCTTCGTAAACACCTGCTGGTACAGCTTTTAGTGCTTGCCGGACTTCTTTCCACATGGGATGGATATTATATTCATGGTCTGACTCATTAATTACCCAGAGGTGATGTTCATCTTTTTGCAAGATTCCCAAATGCCCATCATAAAACAAAACTTGGGAGTCATTGGGGGCGAATAAATTAAAAGCGGCAGTATATTCTAAATCAGATCCTGATGGTATTTCTACGGTTGTAGCGATCGCGCCATCTTCCTGCACAGCAAAAAATGGCAGTGTTCCCGGCTGGGGATTTTTGGCAACGTAAATACCAGGAAGCAACTTGGCTTTGCTCTGCACAACCGTTTGGAGTTCTTGCCAATAAGGCGCAATGGTGTAATTGTGGGGTGATGGATTACTAATTCGCAGACTTTTTTCTTCGATGTAGGCACAAACATAAAATCCCGCATGATCAAGATAAATCGGGATTTCGTTGGGTTGCCAGAAATGGGGATTTTCTTTGGCTAATTTGGCTTTGTCGATATCAAATAATTGTAAGTCGATCGCTTCAAACATCAAGCGATGACCGAAGGTGTTGGGATGCGCCGGGTCAAAAGATATCCCCTCCCGCCAGCGTCCCTGGCCATTATCTAAGGCTGGCAACCAATTTAAAATCGGCACACCCCAATTTAAAATTCTGTTGTGGGTATCTTTTAACAGCCAGTAATGCTCAGGAGAATAATTGTTATTGGGATAAACACCCCCTAAAATTGGCAACGCGCCTAGTTTGCGCGTCATTTTCACCAACTGCTGCAAACCGCTTTCAAACCGCCTTTGTATGGCTCGCCGTTCGTGGGGCGCACAATAAGCTAATCCTTCGTTACCCAAAGATAAAGCAATAATTACGACATCAGGTTGTTCTGGTGTAACTACTGAAGCAAAGCGAGCGAGCGTTCTGCTGACATTGGCTCCCGCTTCTGATACATTAACGACTCTATGCCCATATTTTTGTTGTAAAGTTTCTTCTAGTAGTCCAGCCCAACCGTGAAATAACCAGGCTTTATGACCCAAGGCCACAGAACTACCAATCACTACTATTTTTAAACTGTCAGAATCTGCTGTGAATACTGGTTTAGCAGTAGTTGACTGCTCAAGATAGCCGAAGGGATACGGCTGTAAATAACCGAATGCCCCGTCATCCACAACAATAGTACTGGAATGGTCATGGTTAATCGGTAGCCAACGATTCCACCCAAAAGCTTCCCATTCCCCATAATTACTAGTATTGAAACGCACATACTTGTATTCAATTTTCTGCTCATCGCCAGTATCTAAAGATGGCTGAATGTCAATTTCATCTGTCCACCATAAAGGATAGCGATCGCCACTGGTGCGGAGGCGAACACATTTAGTAATATCCCACGAACCCAACTCGGAAGTAGAACCAAGCAGCCCAATAGATTCACCAGTTTGGGTATATGCACTAACCTGGAAGCGATACATAAGATTTTTTGTGAATTTAAGAATAAAATGCCACTGGAAAGGTTGAATCCTCCAGATGCTTTGACAGTATCACATACTACATCTAAAGTCTGTATTCCAAGAACCTTCCAGAAAAATTCATAGCAATCGGGAAGGAAGTACCGACAATATTCTTTGGTGTCTGGTGAAAGCGTTATTATAGAGGCGATCGCAAATCACACTCCATCGGACTTGTAAGGTGTCTGGCAATGACCATCTCCTTAGAACAATTTAGCCAATCTTCTCTGGTGTTTCAGCAGTATGATGCAACTTGGCAAGACTATGAGAAGGTGCGAGATAACCCCGATATCGATTGGCGTAAAATTGCATTTCATCAGGGATGGTTGTGGGTTGATATGGGAACAGAAGGACTAGGACATTCTTCTTTTAGCGATTTGATGACGGCAGTTTTCTTTGTTTGGGCGTTCCTACACCCAGAGATGGTATTGCAATCCTACGGACGCTGTTTAATTGAAAATCCCGAAACCCACGCCTGTGCGCCAGATTTAGTTTTGTACAAAGGTGAAAATATTCCGAGATGGCAACCAGGTGAACCACGTCGGATTATTCTTGATCGTCATCGTCTACCGGATTTAGTGGGAGAAATTGCTGATACCACTTTAGGTATTGATTTGGATGAGCAAAAGCAACTTTACGCTAGTTTAGGAATTGCAGAATACTGGGTAATTGATGTTAAAGGAATGCGACTATTTGCATTTGGTTTAACTGCAACAGGTATCTATCAAGCGATCGAAGTTTCTCAGGTGTTGACAGGTTTACCCATCGCTCTGATTGAACAAACACTAGAAAGATTACCCCAAGAAACTAACACCGCAGCCGCTAATTGGTTAATGCAGCAATTACAAACAAAATAAGTGCAAATTTAGAATAGACAATTTGGCGTTGCATAAATGCGTGATTAATTAAGCTTTTTTCACAAGGTTAACGATAGATGTTTCGCGCCTTTGCGCCTTTGCGCGAAACAAAATTCATCCTCTTAATCAGCAACGCCTGTTTTTTTAGCCGCGAATTCCATTCGTCGGGGCTAGGTGCAAGATATGTCTATACAGTGATAGCAAAGGCATAAAATTGGGAAATTTAAGATTAATCTATTCCAATTGACACACAAAAGTTTACATGAATTTTTTGGGCAGAGTCCCCTTAGCTTGGTTGCAATTGACTCGCTATAAACTACGCCTAGTTGTAGCGATTTTAGGTATTGCTTTTGCAGCTATTCTGATTTTTATGCAATTAGCATTTTTAGATTCTCTCTATGAAAGCCAAACAGCACTGCATAAACTCCTCAAGGCTGATTTGGTTTTAATCAATACTGATATGAAAACTTTGGCGAACACTGGGGATTTTTCCCGCCAATATTTATATCGCGCCCTCAATTTTAGGGAAGTTGAATCTGTAAATTATGTCTACCACGCACGAGATGATTTCCGCTATGGTAGTGTTCGCGGCGGCAAAGGAATTATTATTTTAGGGATTAACCCAGATAATCTTCCTTTTGAGATTAAAGACTTTCAGACAGTTGCTCATCTTTTAAAAGCTAGAGGCGTGGTTTTATTTGATCGTAACTCCGACGCAAAAGAATATGGCAGTGTTTTTCAAGATTTGCAACCAGGAAAACCAATCGCGGCTGAAATAGCTGGACATCAGGTTTGGATTAGTGGCTTAGTAAATTTTGCTGGTGCTTCTTTTGCTGATGATGGTAATTTGATTACCAGTAGTATGACTTTTAACTATCTATTTCCTCATCGTTCTTCTAATAATATTACCCTGGGTTTAGTGACTCTTAAACCAGGAGTAAATTTACAGGCGATCGCTCAACAAATCCGCGCTCAACTTCCCCGTAAAGTGCGGTTGATGACACGCCAAGAATTTATCGAATATGAAAAGCATTATTGGGCTACTAGTGCGCCTATTGGATTTGTCTTTACTACAGGGGTTTTTGTCGGTTTCTTAGTAGGAGTAATTATTGTCTATCAAATTCTTTATGGTGAAATTACCGACCATTTACCAGACTACGCCGTTCTCAAAGCTAGAGGTTATAAACATCGTTTCTTTTTAAATATTTTGTTTCAAGAAGCATTGATTTTGGCAGTCTTGGGTTATATTCCTGGTCTAATCATGTCTTTGGGATTATATGCCATTGTCAATGGTGCTACATCTTTACCGATGAATATGACATGGCCGCGAGCTTCCCTGGTACTACTATTAACAATAATTATGTGCTTTACTTCTGGTTTTGTGAGTATGAATAAGCTCAGAGAGTCTAATCCGGCTGACCTGTTTTAAATTAGTAATTAATCTGAATTATTGTGGTTAATCAAACAGTTATTTCTATTCAAAATCTCAATCACTTTTTTGGGGAAGCCGCACTCAAAAAGCAGATTTTATTTGATATTAATCTCACTATTAAAGCCAAGGAGTTTGTCATTTTAACTGGCCCTTCTGGGTCAGGAAAAAGCACATTGCTGAGTTTAATTGGTTGTCTGCGTTCGGTACAACACGGCAGTTTAAATATTTTAGGACAGGAACTCAACGGTGCAACCCAAGAACAATTAGTCCAAATGCGGCGGAATTTTGGTTATATTACCCAATCCAGTAATTTACTCGATTTTTTAACAGTCCAGCAGAATATTCAGATGTCTTTGGAATTACAGCCGGATTTTTCTGTACAGGCGGCGCGGGCAAAAACAGTTGCTATTTTAGAATCGGTGGGATTAAGGGAAAAAATCGATGTTTATCCTAAAAATCTGTCTGGGGGACAAAAACAACGGGTAGCGATCGCTTGTGCGTTGGTAACTCAACCCAAGTTGGTACTCGCTGACGAACCAACAGCCGCACTGGATAAATCTTCAGGACGTAATGTCGTCGCTTTAATGCACCGTTTAGCCAAAGAACACAATAGTGCTGTTCTCATGGTGACTCATGATCATCGCATCCTAGATTTGGCTGATCGAATTGTGCATGTGGAAGATGGCAAACTCGGTTTAGCTTTAAACCAAGAACTGTCTTTGATGTTACCGGGTTTTGATGAAGCCTTACTAGAAAAAGCCAACACTAAACCCACTGTGTTGACTTACGCATCCGAGGAAATCATTGTTCGTCAGGGAGAACCAGCGACGAAATTTTATATTCTCCTCGAAGGAGATGTAGAAGTTTTCCAAGATTTCCCCGATCAGCCGACTCGCTTGTTAAATCGGCTGAGTCGTGGAGATTATTTTGGGGAAGTTGGTTTACTGCGGGGTGGAAAACGTACAGCAACAGTGCGTGTCACCAAAAATTCAGAAGTGAAAGTGATGGTGATTGAGGAAGAATTATTTCAGTTGTTCGTGAATAACTCAGAGTTGACTAGTAATGATGTCGTTCGTCGTTTGCATCAACGGGTAATGACAAGTCATTTATCCAAAGCCTTACCCAATGTTGATCCATCAGAAATTGTGGCGATCGCTTCTCAATCTAAGGGGAGTCAATACAAAGCCAATTCTATTATTGTTCAACAAGGGGAATTTGGCGATCGCGTCTACTTGATATTAGAGGGAGAAGTGGAAGTATCCGTGATTGATCAAGGGGAATCCAGAACAATTCAACTCAAATCGGGTGAACATTTTGGTAATGTACAATTTTCCGATGCTCAAAATTATCCTGTTTACCTTCGAGCCATAGCTTGTACTGACGTTGAATTGATGGCAATTAATCGAGACAGTTTTTGTAATTTGATTTTAAAATCCAATACAAATTCCGATATCGTAGCTTCTGTACTTCACCATCAATTTCTCAACTTTTGATTTCAATTAATCTGAATTGAGGCTCTAACTTGTAACTTATTCAATGTCCTCACCCGTTCACTGTCATCGGGACGTAGGCGAATTTTCACTTTGACGATTCTAACATCAGCTTTGGCGCTGGGATCATCATTAATGATTCCTGGCTGTTCAATTTGTAATCCAATTTGATCTACTTCTCCTTTGATTTCTCCAGTAAATCCACCATATTCACTGACAATTGTTGCTTCCTGACCGATTTTTACATAATGAATATCACTTTCGTAAACTTCAGCAATCACATACATTTGTTGTGTTTGTCCAATATCAACAATTCCTTTACTACCCACAACTTCACCAACTCTGGTGTTAATACTTAAAATTTGCCCAGCTACGGGTGCTTTCACATAAAGAGATTCCAAATCAACTTTTGCTTTTTCTAATTGAGATAAAGACTCATTCAATTCTGCTTTAGCAACTAAAATATCTGTGGGTTTGACATGAGCTAAACTATCTAATGTTGCTTCCGCAGCTTTTACACGTTCCTTACCGATGCTCACTTGTTTGCGGAGATTGGCTTTGGCTTCTTGCAATTTTTGTTCCTCAATCTCCACTTGTAAACGTCTCTTTTCCGTTTCAGCTACAGAAACCGCTCCTTTATCCAATAACTCCTTGTAGCGTTCATAGTCATCTTGGGTTTTGCGTAACTCAATTTCTTGACTAGCAATCACAGATTGTTGCACTTTGATATTTTCAGTTAATTCCGCTTGTGTTTCTGCAACTTTCATGCGTTGGGCTTCAATTTGTCCAGACTCTTCACCAGCTTGCACCTGCGCTAAACGCGATCGCGCCACAATCACTTTCGCTCTGGCATTTTCTATACTTGCTTGATATTGGTTCACATTATCCATAACTGCAATAATTTGGTCTGTACTCACTTGTTCCCCTTCTTTTACCAACAGTTTCGCCAAACGTTGATTTGCGCCTGTCGCAGACAGATGAATAATATCTCCTTGTGGTTCTAATATTCCTAAAGCTGCTACACGAACTATAGACTGTTGACTACTTGATGTTGCTTGTAATTTATTCTGATTAGTATTCCTTGATTGCCTATTAATAATCACAACAGCAAGAATACTAATCGCAGTAATGATGGACAAACCTATAGTAATTACTTGTAGCTTTGATATCGGTTTATTTTGATTAAATTCAATTTTTACCATTGTTTTATCAGGAAAATATTCTGTTATGAAATATGATGATTACAAATAGAATGAGAAAATCATGTTCATTTTAATGAGCATGAAATATAGCAGTCTTATTTGATATATGCACAACACAGAAAAAGGATGTCAGGCGGACAAGGAAGGCAAGGGGGAGATATTTGTAAATCATTGAGGATTGCGGTAGATGTATAATTGATATGTTTATCCAGGTATTTTCCTGCTAAAAATATTACTTTGTAGGTTTGTAATTCTAGACATCAGGTTGACCGATTCTTATTTTCAGTTTTCCCTTAACAGTGGCTTCGCTAACAATTATCTGGTAAAAGAATTTTGGTGCGAGTTTAGTCGGGTAGTGAGTATGTTGAGTCTAGGCTTTGGATTGGGGTTAGTTGGTGGGTATCAATTAGGAGAGACTATGAAGCGTTATCAGGTCATAATTGCAACTACTACTGGAACATTAGCTGCGATCGCTTTTGGCTATTTCGGAGTCCAAACACTCGGCAAAGATACAATGTACAGTATCAGCGCGGGAATGTTTGGAGTGGGAGCGGGAGCTTCTGTGAGTCAAGTGGTGAGCAACAGAAAGCCGCGACGGACAGTAAGAACTTAATTAGAAAGTCAATAGCCAACAAAAATACCCCCTGATTGATCAAACAGAGGGTGAAAAAATTTTGGATTTTATATTCAAACTCTAGGACAAGGCTTTCGCTAACGCTTCTCCCAGTTGTTTGAGGGCTTTTTCTTTGGCAAAATCGGCGGCGGAACGTGCTGACTCTGCAAGAATTGTATCAGTGTTGGGAGTTAACTTTAATGCTCCACCGAGATACCCAAGAGCCTTGACGTAATAATCAGACAAGTTGGTAGAAGCTAAACGTTTCACCATTTGGTGATCACCACTTTGGAAAGCGGTTAAAGCTTGGCGATGTAATTCGGTTTCGGGAGTTCCTAAAACTTCCAGGATAGCGTTAACGGCTTGGTTGACTTTTTCTAAGGTGAGTTCAGATGACACGGCTTGTATGATTGCGATGTTTGTAACTACATATAGCAGAATACAGATCAGAGGTAACAGTTGTGTAGGGCGCGTTAGACGGCTCAAATGTTGTCAAAAAACAGATTCTTGATATCTCACGCACCCTACTAATATGCCAGTTACGTAAGTCCTGTCATAATTAGAATTAACTACTATTGCCATAGATCCATAATTTAAGTATGGAGTTGAAAAACAACATGGACAATAACAAAATTGAGGTGACTGGAATCAGTGAACCTCTCCTCCAGTTGATTGATGAGCGAGTGAGGCACTTTGGAGGCGACAGAGCAGCATATATCCGTAATTTGATTGAAAAGGATATATTCGGCACATCACACCGACACAAACAACAAAGTATCGATCTGGGTACAAAGCGTACTTTTGACCCACAACAATGGTCAGCTGACATGAAATTATTAGCTCAAGGTGCGGAAAAAATACCAGTTTTACCGCCAGAAGCATTTATCCGTGAAAGCATTTATGGGAATCATGACTGATGCTGTTCATGGCAGATACAAACATTCTATTACGGTTCGTTTCTCCTTCAGATCCAAATCATATTTTGGTTCGTGATGCCATATATTCTTTATTGCAAAGGGGAGAAGAAATCTGTTACACATCACAAATTCTGGGAGAATTTTGGAATGTATGTACGCGACCTACAACGGCACGAAGCGGTTTTGGCTTATCAATTGAGGAGACAGACCAGAAAACTCAAGTGATAGAACGTTACTTCAATTTTTTGTCTGATAGCGCCGCCGTTCATACACAATGGCGGCGTTTAGTTGTGGATTATAGGGTGTCTGGGGTTAAGGTACATGATACACGGCTGGTTGCAGCAATGTTGGTGCATGGATTAACCCATATCCTGACATTTAATGTTAGTGATTTTGCCCGTTATTCAGAAGTTAGTGCTGTTCACCCCAAAGACATAACACCATAAGACAATTGAGAATCTAAGTTTGTACTGCAAAATCTTCTGGATCAATTCCCCAATTTGCCAAAGGTGATAGTTTAATCACTCCATCTTTTTACTCCAGGTATTTCTAATACCAAATCCGCACCGTAAACATTCCCTGGGGTTTGAAATCCTGGCTTAACTTCACCTTGGATGATGTGTTTAATCACTACTACAGCAGCTAAAGCCGTAAAATCGTAAGCTTCGGGGCCGATGAGTTTCGCTGTAACTTGACGACCAGATTCATCTTCTGCAATACCAACCACTCCAACTTTACCTTGAGCGCGTTCTGCTGCACTTGGCCCTTGTGGGAGTTGTTTAATTAAACTCGCTAAGGCGCTTTGGAAAATAGATGAGTTAAATAACCAGCCTAAATACTGACTGCTTTCCATCAAAAAACTTACCGGGTTGGGAAAGACTGTGTAAGTTTCGATATTGGGAATATTTGTACTGTGGAATGCGGTAACAAGATCAGCACGCCAAGGGTTAGTTACGGCGGTGACTAAACCCGCACCAAAATTAACTTGACGTTTTTGTTCTGCTGGTCGAGAAGGAATTAGTTTGCCTGCTTTGCGGACGACACCCATTTCATGTAAGCTGGGCAGGACAGTATTGGCAGTTCCTTGAGAAACACCACCTTCAGTTTCATAGATTAAGGTGAGACTGTTGGCGGTTGGTAACTGAGATTTGAGGTAAACTGCAAGACAATCCGTCGGGACTACACCAAACCCAACACCAGGAAGCAGCATAATTTCTGCATTTTTCGCTTCGTCATTTAGTGCTGCTAAAGCCTGAAATTCGGGAACTTCGCCAGCGATATCTAAATAATGGGTGTGAGTTTGCAAGCAGACATCAACTAGTGATTTGGCAGTTTTGGCAAAAGGCCCGGCACAATTGAGAACAACTGTAACATCTTGCAGAGATTGTGCGATCGCCTGCGCGTCATCCAAACTAAACACCCGAAAATCAAAGTTTAATTTCTCCGCAACTGATACCAACGCACCTTGATTTCTTCCAGCCAAAATTAACTCTACACCCTGACTTTTTGCCGTTTCTGCTATTAATTTCCCTGCATAGCCAGTCGCACCATACAATAACACCTTTGCCGTCATGATTTTTCCCAAATTAAATATTCACAAATCCCCCTAACCCATAACTTATACACATTCAAATCCCCCCCTTTTTAAGGGGGGTTAGGGGGGATCTAAACTTAACTTGACTTAATTATTAACAGGACTTACGTAAAAATTCCCAAAAACCTTAATTTATCGTAGACGCGAAGCGGCTTCCCGCAGGGTACCGCCAAGTCGCCAAGAACGCCAAGAAATCGTAGAGTGTGCGTAAGTCCTAATTAATAATCTGCTGCCATAGTTTAACTTCTGGTGGTTCTATTAAAAATTCCTCTGCTTTAGCCCCCAGCGCCCGAATATAAGGCTGTTGTAAATGTTGATCCAAAATTGCTTGACTAGCCCAATTTTCATGCAGCAAAAACACAGAAGGGTCTTCGATAGATTGATGTAAATCATAATTAATACATCCATCTTCCGCACGGGTGAGCGCAATTACAGGTTCAAATTCTGCTCTAAATTTATCTTCTAAACCCTGTTTTACTTTTAACCGAGCCGTAACTGTAACTTGTTGACTTGACATGATAGATTCTCCTGTTTAAATAGATACAGGACTTACGCACCAAGATTGTCTATGAAAATTGGGTGTAAGGGTTTTAGATACATACACCCCTACACCATCGCCAAAACCCTTGATTTTTCGTTTTTATGCGTAAGTCCTAAGATAAAAATAGGGAGTTGAGATAATAAAATTTTCACTACTCCCTACTCCCCACTCCCTTTTCTAAGTATTGATACTGTTAATAATCTGGGAAGGTTTGAGGAAATTATAAGGTATAGGACGAGTTTGATTTCTAATATCAATTTGTCGTTCTATATCATGCAAATTTTGTTGGAACTGTACCACTAATTCCTGTGCCAATGGGTCAGCAAATTCCTCATCATAATAACCCAATTTATCATAATGGTAAGATGTTAAAATATGCGTCCACATTACTTGGTCAGCAGCTTGCTTAAATGGTGGCAATATCTTCATGATGGTTTGCATATCTACACCCTTACTTTCGGGAGTTGGATGATAAGCTGCATAAGGCATATTCGGTACGAAAGCCATGTATTCGTACTGAGAGAAATTTAAAGCCGAATGGAAAGGAGCGCAGGTAAAAACTACAACCGTAATAATTTGAATTAATTGGTCGATAGTTTCTATTTTTTCTGGCATTCCTTTAACACGTCCACCATCTTGAGCAACTAATTCTCTTGCCCAATTTTGCAATTCATAATCTTCACTTAAGTCTTGAGGCGTTTTGTAATAAAGTTGCAAATAATCTGTGACAAATTTCTGAATAGCATCCCAAACCAACATCCCATCATCCCGGAACGGAAAATGCGGTAATATATCCGGGTCATCCATATTTTGACTTTTCATTAATGTCGGGAAGACAAATTTATCAATACTCCATTCTTGGTAAGTTTTGACGACAAAAGTTAAAGATTCTTCTAAAGAACCAGCCATAAATTCATCGACTGGGCCACCTGGTTGTAAAAAGTGGGTGCGTCCCAAATCGTTATCAAATAACATGAACCGAAAGTGCGGTTTGAGTAGTAAAGCAATGGGATGATTTGCTGCTAATTGGCGTGCTGTGGCAATACAAAAAGGAGCCATAACGGCATGAGTATAGGCAAAGTGACTACCTAATTCTTGATGGTTGCCGTCAGCAATCTGCACAGAAGTTTTGGCTAAAAACCAATCTAGATAAGGGTCATCGGGAGTGTAAATCAATCCATCTGTCCCAGCATCATTATTTAATTTAATCGCCACTGGACGCAAAGAACCACCATTTGGTAAACCATTGCTCTGCCAGTAAAATAAAGCTTGAGGCTTAGGTAAATACTTTCTCACATTTTGAGAAGTTCCACCTTTAATATCAAAGAGTGTGGGATAATCTAATAGGTAAAGTTTACCTTCTTTGAGAGCCGCTTCTAAGTTACTTTCTGTCCCGACAGATTTTTGAAATTGTGCGTTTGTGATACCGAGATTTGCTGGTAAACTATCAATTCTCCGAAGTGCTAAAGGGTTAGCACCTGATAATCTTTGCTCGGCGAAACATGAATCGGTTTTATAATTATTCATCACTGCTGGTTTAGGTAGCAGTGTCAACAGTTCTTCGTATTCTTCTAATTCATCTAAAGGGTCAAGAAAATTTCTGGCTTTGGCAGCTAACATATTTGGTGCTAGATTTGCCATACTAGCGAGGCGTTTAGCTGTATATTCTGCTGAGAATAGTTCTTGATGGGGGACTTTATCAATAACGGGAATAGGAGCTAGATAATTATGATTAAATTTATAATCTTCTCGATTTTTTACTAGCTCATCTTTACGGATGTTGGGGTTAGGGTCTACCTGGGGTAAGTATGGTTTCATGATAGTTTTTAAGGAGGAAAGGGGGACAAGGGGGATAAGGGGGACAAGGGAGACAAGGGGGACAAGGTAGAGAGATGTTATGTTTTGCTTGGCTTTTTCCAGCTAATGAATATGAATTATTATTTAGACTTGGAGAGGTCGAGAAACTCAACCAAATCTGGGAGTTTCTTGTTGGACAACATTAATGATTTCTTGAGTTACTTTGTCATTGCGCCAGTAGCTACCATGTGCGTCGCCACCAGAAAGCAAGGGTAAAAGTGTTTGTGCAAATGGTATTTCTAACCATCCGGCGTTGTGGGTGAGGATATCTTGAATATCTAAGTATTTGGTATCTCCATCCACTAAATCGATCATCAGTTTTTGCAGTGGGTAAGCAATGGGATCACCAGGATGAAGATAATTGCGCCAAGGTAGTTTTTTACCTTGACGTAATTCTTGCAGACACTCTAAAAATTTTTGCAGGTTGGGTGTAATGTCGTGGCTACTGGGTGAATCTTTACTATCTTTACCGGGGTTGATATTGGTCAAGCTAAAGATGGCTACAGGTGAACCGAGGGTGTGAATACTTGCAATGGGAATCCCTTGACGACGATCGCTATTTTTCCCAGCTACACCAAAAATGCTATCGCGGATAGCCATCACATCATCTTTACCGGGTGCTTTATCTTCATCCCAACGGCTGGCAAACAAGATATCAAACAAAATCACTGTTCCCCAACTATGGCTGACTATGTGCAGACGATCATCAGGTTGGGCTTGATGTAACCCGTTGGCGATCGCTTGAGTTTTCATGCGGTTGACAACTTTTGCACCAACATGACGGCTAATATAAAGTGCAGCATCGCCAGCAAAGGGAATAATTTGCTTTTCTCGAAATTCTTTAAACCAAACATCTTTCCAATAAGGTGAGACTCGAAGTTGTCCTAGCAGTTTATTTTCTAGTTCTTCGTTGACATCACCCCAGTAAAGAGAGATTTTTCTGAGATTTCGTTGGCGATCGCTTGCACTTTTTCTCAGACGTTCAAACAGTTCATCGGCGTATTTATCGTTGCGGATACTTACACCATGAATAAACAACACATAGTCTGTAGCCATTTCAACACCCCTTTTCTGCAAGTTTTATCGAAACGACGATGCTGCTTAGGTCTATAAGGTTTTTAAGTACTCAATCAGTGCTTTTTTATCGTCATCAGGCAAATCAGTACCATACAGATGTCCCTGATTGGAATTAGCAGCAACGGTCGTATCATATTCAAAACCTACACGTTCAGCTTCTGTTCCTTCGGAAATAAAGCCAACTCTTTGCGAATCGTAAACATCGTAGCCCCGATAAAAGGTTTTGGGACGATCCTCTGGTTTTGCGAACAAATCTTGCAGAGATGGAACAGAACCATTATGTAAATATGGCGCTCTAATCCACAATCCATCGAGAGATACAGCCACATAGCCATCAGTTTTCCGTAATTGGCTGAAATCCCAAGGATAGCCATCACCAAAGTGATTGTAGGTGTCGGCGGCTTGCTGCGTCCACATATCTAAACGATGGCGGTCTGTTCCTACTTCTTCTACAGGAATGACTGTACCTGTTCTTTCACCACCAAAGGCGTGACAAGATGCACAGTTGTTAGCAAAAATTTGACTTCCTTGCGTCGCTAATTTCTCATCCACTGGGAAAGGATATTTAGGTGGCGTAAGCGTAGTGATATAGTCTTCTACTCGTTGCAAATCAGCAACAGGTAAAGAATCTTTCGTTGCACCATCCCCAATTGCGCCTGTTTGCACAGTTTCTTTGAGAGAAGTTTCTAAACCATCCCAATGCAAAGCAAATCCTTTGTGTAGTGCCTGATTCCAAATCGGCATCATATCGGAGTTACCGATAGTGTCATCTTTGGGCAGTTTTAAGGTGTTGAATTTCACCGGGTTAAACGGATCAATTCGACCAGGCCCCCAGTCGGGACGAGAATTCATCCAAGCAAAATCGGCGCTTTGTTGTAGCAGGGCTTTTTTAGTTTGGGGAATAATCAAAAACCGATAAAGTAAGTTTTCGATCCAAGAAAACTCATGATTATATTTGATTTCATCTAAAATATAATCGGCGTTAAATCTGGGGTCGCTGGCGGCTGCACCCAAAAAGCGCACATAAGCTTGGGAATTGAATTTGTTAGAAGGCCCAGCCGGGAAAATATGAGGTTTTTCTAGGGGACTGGTTCTATATGTAGCAGTATGACAAACCGCACAAGTTATACCTACACGGGGGAATCCAATGGTTTTTTTCGTAAAACCAACTGGGGTTTCTTTGCCTTCTTCCCAAGTAATTCCTAAAGAAGTGTAACCGCCTGGCCCTGGTAATTTATCAGGAAAGATGCGGGGTAAAACTAACCAAATCCAATAAGGTATTCCTTGGGCTGGTTCTGTACCAATGGAACCATATTTAAAATGTTCTGCTGGTGATTTGTAGGTAAGCGGCACATCCCGAAATAAATGATACCAAGCAATGTAACCTACACCCCCGACTAACAACACAAAAACTAAAGCAATGCTGGCGAGAATTCTGCCTAATTTCTCTTTAAATATTTTCATAAAATGACATTGCTCCTTGGTAGAAATTAGGAGAATTGTTTGGCTGGTTCTTTGGCGATCGCTTCAGCATTTTCACTCCGCGTTGCTAGAGTTAAGAAAATTGCTTCTACTACACCAAAAAATAAATCTACAAAGGCAATCGATAAAAAGCCTTTATCTTGCCCAAAAAAGAACACGGCACAAATAAAAAATGTTGAACCAAAGGCTCTAGATGGGAATATTGATATCCAAGCAGTTGCCCGATAGCGATTAGGATCAAGTGCGCCCGGAATGTAAAACGCACTAATGATAAATAACAGCATTCCCGCCGCCCTTACCCAGATAATTGGGTCTGGTTGGTGCATCTTTAAAAACCACAACATTAACTCTGGAAAGAAGCAGGAGGGAATTACAAACAACATATTTACAATAATTCCCAGCCAAGTTACACGGCTAAACCACTTTGCATAAGTATTCATTCTTTGCTCCTAATTAACGTGTCAAAACTCTCCTCCCACCAGCATGATTTTTTGCATAAGCTTTAACTGTTCTGACTTCTGAATTCTTGCTAAGATTACAGTTGCTTCATGTACTCAACCAACGCATCTTTGTCTGCTGGTGAGAGTTCAGTTCCATATACATGGCCGCTGTTGCTGTTTCCAGGTTTAGTCGTATCAAATTTAAAATATTGCTTGCCGTTCTCTTGGGCAATAGTTGATACAAACCCAACTTTTTCCCGATCAATTACGTCGTATCCCCGATAAAATTCTTTGGGTCGATTTTCTGGTTTTTCTAGCAAATCTCGCAAAGTCGGAACTGAACCATTATGTAAATAAGGGCCGCGTAACCAAATACCATCTAGAGGTGAGTTAGCATAGCCATTTGTTTTGCGGAAATTCTTAAACCGCCAAGGATAACCTGCATACAAAGTATTTTGGTTAGATAAAGTTTCGTAGGTAAAGGAATTTAAGCGATGGGGATCTGTACCAATTTCTTGAATGGGTACAACTTTACCTACATATTTTCCGTCAAAGGCATGGCAACTAGCGCAATTATTGGCAAACAGTTGTTTTCCGGTAGCAGCTAAAGTTTGATTAACTTCATAGGGATATTTAGGTTCTGGTAATGTCAATAGCCAATCAGCCACTCGTTTAATTCTATTTAAATCAATTGTCGTGGGTGTAACTCCTGCACCTAAAGCGGCACTTTTGTTACGTTCATCAACAGATTTGTTATTCCCATCCCAGTGTAATTCCATGCCTTTACGTGGTTTTTGATTCCAAATGGAAGGGAAATCGGATGTACCGATTAATTCATCCTTACGCAATTTATCCATTGGGAAATGAAATTGAATTGATTTATAAGGATTGAATGTATCGACTCTACCCGGCCCCCACTCTGGTTGATCATCAATAAATTTCAGGCGGTTTCTTTGATTAATTAGCGCGTCGCGGGTTTGGGGAATAGCAATAAACTGATAAACTAGCTTTTCTATGGGATTTAAACCGCCACTAATTTTTTCAATTTCTGGCAGCATTCGGTTGGTAGTAAAGCGCGAATCGATCGCCACATCTGATAAAAATTTAATATATCCCTGCAAGTTGACGACATTAGCAGGCATAGCTGTGATAATTTTGCGATCGCTATTTGGTGTATCACGTATTGTCCCGGTATGGCACACCGCACAATTCAAGCCAACACGGTTAATAAACACCCGCCGTTGCGAAAACCCAATGGGTAAATCTTTTCCTTTTTCTTGAATAAATCCCAAGGAAGTATAACCTTTAGCGGGTAATTTATCAGGAAATAATTCTGGCAGAACTTTCCATATCCAGTAAGGAACTCCATTGACCGCCTCACTACCAATGGAACCATATTTAAAATGTTCTTGGATATCAGCATAATCAACTGGGGAGTTAGATATAACAGGCCAAATTAAAAATATAACTACTGCTACAACTCCCACAATTGCAGCCACAATCCACTTAAAAACCGCCTTCGTTCCCTTTACGACGGTGGGAACTAGCGTCGGACTTGTTTGAGTCATAACAAAATTACTCTCTGGTTAATAGTCAAGAGTCAATGGTCATTTGTCATTAGTAAATTGATGTTTTATGCAACTTTTTCTTAAACCTAATCCCCAACCCCTTCTCCTACAAGGGAACTATGGTGTATACACAAATATTCGTGTAGTACATCTGTCCCGCCTCGGAATGAATTCCGAGTCTCATAGCGCAAGTCATCTGAAGATGACTCAACTAAAAATGTATTCCAGTCCACTTAAGTGGACTTTGGCTATGAGCCTGGAACTTTAGTTCAAGGCGGGATGCGGTTTCATACAGCAAATTTTCGACTTGTGTGTCCACCGTAGGGGAGAGCTTTAAAAATAAATTGCACACCTCATTAAATCTGAATGACAAATGACAAATTAAATGTGTAATGCTGGAACTTCTGCGTTATATTTTGCCGAATCATCACTATGAAAGACTGACATGACTTCTTTGATCATTGCGTCATGGTCATTATCAAAGCGACTGAGTTCATAACAACCCAGGGGATTTTCAATGACATTCAGCAGACATTTATTACAGTAAGTACATGGTCTATCGGGTAAGTCTTTACCTTGTTGCAATTGTTTTGCTAAATCGTTATTGGCAATCAATTGTCGAGCAATTGTCACACCATCACAATAGCCATCTTCAATAGCTTTGCGAATAAATGAACCTTGTTGAAAACCACCAGTACACAAAACCGGAATATTCACGGCTTGTTTAATTGCTTGGGATGAAAGTAAGTTTCTACCTTGGTTTTCTGCCAATAATTTTCTCATGACATCATCGGCGACATCATCACCAGTAAAGGCTGGCGGTGGGAGTTTTCTTTTCACCCGATTCCATAAGAATTTGAAAATTGGGTGTAGCAGTTTGTAACGGAATAAGATGTAGTTGCGAGTTGTATTTTCTCCACTAGAAAGCATTGTGTCATAAGTTTTGGTGATGACATCAAAATTAAAATCACCAATGGGGTTAAGCGGATGAGGGAATAAGCTTCCTACAGAGACATGAACAGCATCAGCACCAGCTTTTTCAGCCCATTTACAAATCTGTACAGATTCTTCTAAAGTATTGCCGGGTTTTTCACAAGGAATCACAGCATCGTTGTAATCAATGGCACTAATTTTAAATTGCAGATGAAAATCATTACCAACTTCTTGCCGAATCGCCCGAATTACATCTAGTAAAAACCGCGCCCGATTTTCGAGTGAGCCACCATATTCGTCGTTGCGATCGTTAATTCCTGAACTAAGAAATTGGTTAAATAAATAACCGTTAGCACTATGTAATTCTACTCCATCCAATCCCGCTAAACGCGCCCGTCTTGCGCCATCAGCAAACATTTGGATGGTTTCTTTAATTTCTTTTAAGGTCATTGCTTGGCAGCGCAAGCCGTGAAATGATTCAGTATTACTGGTAGAACTTAATCCTTTTAAACCATCGTTTTCTACACCACCAATGTCTTGCTGTCTTCCTGAATGGCTGAGTTGCAAAATGAATTTACAGTCGTATTCATGGACTTTTTCTCCGACTTTGCGCCAAAAAGGAATCCTATCATCGCAGTGAATTGTGGCATAGTTGGGCATAATCCGACCGCGAATTGTTACAGGTACAAATGAAGTAATAATCGCGCCAACTCCACCACGGGCAAATTTTTCTTCCCAGTTAATTCTGGCTTGAGTACCTGAACCATCATAGTTATCCCACCTACCGGATATACTGGAGCGAAAAATCCGGTTTTTGACCGTGAGATTCCGAAATTGCAATGGCTTAAAGATAATATCGTTCTCCATACTCTCCCCCCTGTTTGCAATAGAATCAAGTATTAAAATTATTACTGTGTAACTGAAAAATACCCAGATAACTACCATTGATAGATGTTCTGGGGCTTCGTTTGAAATACTTACAAGTTCAAAATTGAGTTTTTCGGATTTCAGGTCAAAGATTAAGTTTTTGTTACTTAGTCTGCTGACCAAATATTCAACTAAAGGCTTACCCGTTAATGGTTGAGCCATTAAATCAGATTTTTTTATGAATGAGTTAAACTAGCATTCTCAACAAAACAAATCTTAAGAAATCCTGTTTTTGATGCTAAGGTTAACGCAACATTAATACTCGCTCCCAAACATAATTTGTTACAAAATTAACCTAGTTTAAAATCTCGCTTACAAGATAACAAATGATATTGATGATGCCAGGGTAAATTTACAATTTTTTAAGTAAATCAGTTGACAAAATAACGGTTTTCTTAGTGACGTTTGGTTAACTTGTGTAGTAATTTCATATATGACCGTGCCTAAAATTAAGGTGCAATATTCTTTATTTGCCATTAGCCAAAAATCTCTGAAAGATAAATCAGGAAAGCGGCAAATTAATGGTGAAGCTTTGTTATTAAGATGCACCTGATTAGGTTTAGGTGTTACTCATAGAGAGTTGTATGAACAAAATACGCCTACTGTGGAAGGGCTGTTTGGTGGTTGTAGCGGCGATCGCAATTATCATTTGCGGTTGGTACAGCACCCCAACAGCTCTAGCTGATGAGTATGGTGAAACACCTGCTCCCATCTCTCAAAAGTATAATGATGCGGGTTATGCTGATAACTGCGATGGTATCGGATATCTCCCGCCATATACTAAAGAAAATCTCACTGACGCTGAAAAAAGAGGCCGTTGTACTTGGTACTTATGGACTGGTGGTAATGGCGAATACTATCGGGATATCGCCAAGCTCACCCACGGCAATGTTGACTTACTCCAGCTAATTGACTCGAAGTACCATGATGAGCGTTTGAAACGCTTTGGTGCAATCAACGACCCCGGATGTGAAAAAGCCACAGAACCAGATAAATATGGGTTGTTGTTGGATAAGTGTAAAGACCCTCTTTCTACTGGTGTGATTGGGTTACGTAAGTTCCCAAACCCCAAATTTGATCCAGCAAAATGGAATGCTGAGAAATACGTCAAGGATGTATCTATTGAGCCTCCATATCTGATTGGACAGTCTTGTGCTATTTGTCACGTTGCTTTAGACCCACTCAACCCACCCAAAGACAAAGAACACCCCCAATGGGAAAACCTTGTGCCAGCTTTGGGTAATCAGTACATTAAGGAAGCTGCATTATTTTCGCTCAAACTCAGAGATGATAGTTTCATCAAACAAGTCTTGCTGGCACAACGTCCCGGCACATCTGACACCTCAAGAATTGCGACAGACCATATTAATAATCCTAATGCGATTAACGCCATTTTTAATTTAGGCGATCGCCCCACATATCCCGAAGTGATGAACGATGGTTCCACCAAAAATGTTAATCACATTCTCAAAGATGGTGCAGACTCCACAGGTGTAGCTACAGCTTCTTTGCGTGTGTACGTCAACATTGGGATGTGTGGTGACTATTGGCTAAAACTGCACGAACCAATGTTAGGTCGAACCCCCCAACGTCCTTTTGATATTGAAACCGCCAGAAAGAATTGTGAAGGCTGGAGACAAACAGAAGCACGGATGGCTGATGCAGAAGCATTCCTCAAAACTATCAAACCGATGCACCTCAAAGATGCACCCGGTGGTGACGCTTTCTTAACCAAAGATGACAAGGTTCTCGAACGTGGCAAGATAGTTTTTGCTGATACCTGTGCATCTTGTCACTCTAGTAAAAAGCCAACTGCTGAAATTGCAGCAGACCCCGAACAAGCGAAGAAATGGTACGAAGAATCAGTACTGAGTAGCAATTTCCTCGACCACAACTTTTTATCGGATGACCAACGCTACCCAGTCACACTACTTGGTACTAACATTTCTCGTGCTTTAGGAACCAACGCGACTAAAGGCCATATTTGGGATCAGTTCTCTTCTAAAACTTATAAAGAACTACCTTCTCCTGGTCAAGTAACGCTGCATAATCCCTTCGATCAAGCCAAACCAATTAATTTCCAAATACCAGCAGGTGGCTTAGGATATTACCGCACACCTTCACTAATTAGTATTTGGGCAACTGCACCATTTCTCCATAACAACACTTTAGGTTTGTATAACGAAGATCCTTCTGTGCAAGGTCGGATAACAGCCTATAACGATGCGATGGAAAAACTTCTATGGCCAGAAAAACGGGAAAACATTATCAGCAGAACTAACAGCAAAACTAAATTAGATTTGCCTCCAGGAGATCCCAATCCGAGATTGCGTTTACCTGTACCTAAAGGTACACCTGTCAACTTGTTGGCAAACGTCAATATGAGAGAGGCGATTACTTCTCTCAATTTGGGTAACTTATTCCAAGATTTAAGACCAGGAGGTGGCATCAAAGGTAAACTCGCCCGCGTATTATTGAGAGCGAATAAATCTCCTGACTTCATTGAAGATAGAGGTCATACTTTTGGTTCTGATTTGTCTGATGAAGACAAAAAAGCACTCATCGAGTTTGTGAAAACCTTCTAAACAACTCGTCAGAATGCTGATCATTTAACTATTCGTTCCTAAGTTGTACTTAGGAACGATAAATATTTAGAATCAGGACTTACGCACCAAGATGGTATGTGGAGATTGGGTTTAGGGGTGAAAGGGTATGGGGTATAAGGGTTTTGAATAATACACCCCTACACCCTGGTCTAAACCCTTGATATTGCGTCTCACTGCGTATGAAAAATAATAAAAATGGAGAATATAAATGCAGTATTTACCAATTATTTATGTGCGTGGCTATGCAGGAACAGATCAAGATGTTGACCAAACGGTGAATGATCCATTTTACGGATTTAATAGTGGTTCAACTCATATTCGGGTGGGAGAAAAAGGTACGCCGGAAAAGTTCTTTTTTGAAAGTCCTTTGTTGCGTTTGATAACTGACCACGGTTATCGTCCGGTGTTTGATAATAAGCAGTTGAGCAGTAATATCAAAACTATTTGGATTTATCGATTTTATGATATGACTTCACCGAGTTTTGGTGAAGAAAAAACCGTCAGGCTAGAAATGGAGGAAATTGCTGAGGGTTTACGAGATTTAATTAATGTTGTGAAAAAAGAAAGTGGTGCAAACAAAGTTTATTTAATCGCTCATTCAATGGGTGGTTTGGTCTGTCGGAGTTTAATTCAAAAAATTTATCCAGATCATAATGAAAAAGCGGAAGACCATATTGATAAATTGTTTACCTATGGCACACCGCATGGGGGAATTTATTTTCAAGTCGGGGGTGGTTTAATTGAAGGCATCAGAGATACTTTGAGATGGAATAATTCTGATGATTTTGGCCCGCAAAGAATGTATGAATATTTCACACCAAAAGTGAAATTAGCGCCAGATTTACCCCAAAATTTTGATACTCAAAGTCTAGATAATGCTTTTTCACCAGATAGGGTTTTTTGTATTATTGGTACAAATGCGCGTGATTATGAAAATGGTGCTGGTTTGTCACAAAAGGCTGTGGGGCCGCAGAGTGACGGTTTAGTACAAATAGATAAAGCTTATGTCAGAGGGGCGCATCGCGCATATATTCATCGGACTCATGGCGGCCGTTATGGGATGGTTAATTCCGAGGAAGCTTATCAAAATCTCCAAAGATTTTTGTTTGGTGATATCAAGGTAAAGCTATCCTTGAGTAATGTAGAATTAATTGACAGCAAAAATACTTTTTATCAAATGGAAGTCCGGGTGGCTTTGCGTGGTCTTCCTACTCCCATACACGAACAAGCCATTGACCGTTATTGTCCCATCACGGTGGAATTAATGCGGGATAAGCCTGTACCTTTGTTTACGGCTTTCTTAATTCCGCGCTATGCAGTAAACGCCGATAATACCTGTAGATATGCAATTCGGTTAGCGTTGCATTCCTTTACAAAAAAAGAAAGAGACTGGTTGTTTGATAGTCACATTGACCAGTTACCTTTATGGTCTGATTATTTAATTGTGGATGTTACAGCCGAAGATAATATATACAAAGCAAAATATTGTTGGAACTCTGAAAGTTTAGAACCAAATATTGATTTAAGTTTAGGTGCTGATATTCTCTTACCGCAACGCGGTCGAGATGTAGTTGGTGCAGAATCAGCTATTAAATTGGAAATTTCGCAATGGCAATAATTTTATTCCTGAAGCACCAAGACTGTCTGTTAAGAATGGGTGTAAGGTTTTAGGGGTGTAAGATTTGATAACACTTACAACATTACTGTTTACTAGATTTTAACTAAGGTAAAGTTATGCAAAGCGATCGCAGAAAAACTGCCCTAATTACTGGTGCATCTGGTGGGATTGGTTATGAATTTGTGAAGTTATTTGCTCAAGATAAATACAATTTGGTATTAGTTGCCAGAAGTGAGCAGAAACTCCATCAAATTGCTGCTGAATTAAGAACTAACTTTAGGATTGAGGTCAAAGTTATTGCTAAAGATTTGGCGAATCCTGCTGCGCCAGAAGAAATTTTTGCTGAGTTACAACAAGCATCAATTAAGGTTGATATTCTGATTAACAATGCGGGATTTGCCAGCTATGGTTTGTTTAACGAAACAGATTTAACTGCGGAATTACAAATGCTGCAAGTTAATGTGATGTGTCTGACTCATTTAACCAAGCTATTCCTGAAAGATATGGTGAAGCAAGGTTATGGCAGAATTTTGAACTTGGCTTCAACTGCGGCTTTTCAACCAGGCCCGTTAATGGCAGTTTATTATGCCAGTAAGGCTTATGTACTATCATTTTCAGAAGCGATCGCTAATGAATTAGAAGGTACAGGTGTCTCTGTAACTGCACTCTGTCCAGGGCCGACAGAATCAAATTTCCAAAAACGCGCCGCAATGGAAGACTCAAAACTTGTCAGTGGTCAAAAAATTATGGATGCGGAAACTGTGGCTAAAATCGGCTATGATGCCTTGTTTGATAACAAAACCGTAGTTGTTCCTGGTTTGAAAAATAAACTACTTTCTGAAAGTGTGAGATTTACACCCAGAAAACTTGTGACCAAAATCGTCAGAAGTATGCAAGAAAGTAAATAAGACAAGGGGGATAAGGGGGACAAGGAAGACAAGGGGGACAAGGGAGATAAGAGAGCAGTATTTCTACCTTGTCTCCCCCCTCTTCCCCCTCTCAGCACTCAGCACTTTTCTCGCATCAGGATTTACACTAATACACAATTTACTCAGTACGGTGTTAGGCTGAAGTCCTTAAATACCAACTGTGTAAATTCTGATGCCATGTCTAAATTAGTATCAGCTTTATTAATTACCGCAACTTTGCTATTAACCGCCAGCCATGACTCAAAAATTTCATTGGCTGGAACTTGTGCTTCTAACTGTGGTAAGGCTCAACTTCAATTTACACCAGGACAACGTGTCCGCGTGCAAGTAGTTAACAGAACTCCGCGTGTGCTGAAACTGCAAAAACCTTCCATTACTGACCCAATTTCCCTCAATCCCGGACAGATTTTATATTTAGATCAGCTAGAAGGCACAGAACCAAACACATCTTTAATATTTTGGGATGAAACGGGTAGGTCAATAGAAGCTAATCTTTCTCGACCGAGTTTAGCTACCTTGCGTGTAGAATTGCGTCCGACTTGGCGCGTTCCTGGCGATCGCTCGGTGTACATTCAAGATGATGGTAGGATAAACGTGCTTTGAAGAAGGGAGGAGGGTGATTAGAGGTAGGTTTGAATCCCCTTCTTTCAATTAGAATTTTCCCATTCAGCAGACAGGCGACGAAAATTAAATACCTCGGCGCTGGGATGACAGCTAACACAGCTACTGAGTTGTAAGGGACGGGGTAAATCAACTTTAGGATGCAAAGCCTTAAACAAACGCGATTTATTCAAGCGATAGGGTGTTTCTTCGTCATTTCGTTGACTGCGAGAGAAATTAGCCAGATATCGCCACACCAAAATTCGGGGCGGATCAACTAATGGCTGGAGTTGTACACCATAATGTTGGGAGTCTTCTAAAAGATTTTTCCAAGTTTGGGTAGGTAAAACTTCTGGAGGGATGGCTATATGACATTTACCACAATTTTCGATGTATAGTTCTTGTCCTAGCCCATATACAGCCGGAACTACATCAACTGTGCCGATTTCTGAAGTAGGAGTCGCACTGTAAACACTGTTTGCTGACGCAAATAGCCAACCCATCACCAGACTCCAAGCTACAATGACCAAAAATAAACCAAAAGGGCGGCGTTTTTTGCGTTGACGAGATTGGCGTTTGACAAGATTTAACATTCCTCACATCCCCAGAGACTTGTAGCTAATCATTGTGACTTATCCGGCGTTGCTGATGTTGCGTTGGGTATTTGATTTGTTTAACTTCCCTTTTGCTTTCTTCAAAGTTAATCGCATTAATCCAAAAACCCCAGCAATTAACCGGAGTATACTAGAAAAGTATGAAATATTTATCTATCTTTCATACTTCATACTTCATAATTCATACTTCAACTTTAATTACTGCCTGTGGAACTATCGTGTAAATCAGAATACGCAATTCTTGCCCTCATCGAAATGGCAACTCATTACGAAAACGGTGAACCGATGCAAATTCGGCAAATCGCTGCTCAACAAAGCATACCCGATCGCTATTTAGAACAACTTCTGGCAACCTTAAGACGTGGAGGTATTATCAAGAGTCAACGCGGCTCTAAAGGTGGCTATCTATTGTCGAAAGAACCTTGGAAAATTACGATATATGAAGTTTTAGAATGCTTAGAAGGTTTAGATGTACGTGTGAGCGAAGAAACATCGACTATCAAAAGTTTAGATAGTGCCGTTATCGATGAAGTCTGGCAAGAAGCCTGTCTAGCTGCAAATGCTGTTTTACAAAACTATACACTCCAGGATCTTTGTGAAAAAAGAGATGCCCGTAAACAGCTAGACATCATGTATTACATTTAGTTATTAGTCAATGCTCAATGGTCAATAGTCAATGGTCAATAGTTTTTACTCTTGACCATTGACTATTGACTCTTGACTAATTACAAAGGAATATTATGCGAGTTGCCCGTAACATTACAGAAATTATTGGTCGTACGCCCTTAGTCCAGTTAAATCGTGTTCCCCAAGCCGAGGGATGTGTAGCACAAATATTAGTCAAGCTAGAAAGTTTGAACCCGTCAGCATCGGTAAAAGACCGCATTGGGATTAGCATGATTAATGCAGCCGAAGCCGAGGGATTGATTTCTCCTGGAAAGACTGTATTAGTCGAACCAACTTCCGGGAATACCGGCATCGCCCTAGCAATGGTAGCAGCCGCTAAGGGTTATCGCTTAATTTTGACAATGCCAGATACCATGAGTGGCGAACGACGGGCAATGTTACGCGCTTATGGGGCAGAATTAGAATTGACTCCGGGGCTGGAAGGTATGGGTGGTGCAATTCGCCGCGCCCAGGAGATAGTTAATACTACGCCACACGCATATATGTTGCAGCAATTTCGCAATCCGGCGAATGCCAAAATTCATCGAGAAACAACCGCCGAAGAAATTTGGGAAGATACCGAGGGTCAGGTAGATATGATTGTTGCTGGAGTGGGTACAGGTGGTACGATTACTGGTGTAGCAGAAGTCCTAAAAGCACGAAAACCAAGTTTTCAGGCGATCGCAGTTGAACCAGCCAATAGCCCAGTCTTATCAGGCGGACAACCAGGGGCGCACAAAATCCAAGGGATTGGTGCGGGGTTTGTACCGCAAGTTTTAAAGATGAAGTTTATTGATGAAGTAATTACTGTTAGTGATGAAGAAGCGATCGCATACAGTCGAAGGTTAGCTAGAGAAGAAGGTTTATTATCGGGAATTTCTAGCGGTGCGGCTTTATGTGCTGCAATTAAAGTTGCCCAACGCCCAGAAAAAGCCGGACGCTTAATTGTGATGATTCAACCCAGTTTTGGCGAAAGGTATTTAAGTACACCGTTGTTCCAAGACCTGGAAGCAAAAATAACTACCAGCGTCAGCTAAAAATTACTTAGACTAATGGTGAATTCCAAACAAACTGAGAACCACTACGAAACTCTCAAAATTAATCCTAATGCCAGCCAAGCGGAGATAAAACAAGCTTATCGCCGCTTGGTAAAATTATTTCATCCTGATAGCAATCAAAAAACAGCCGATAAAGATGAAATTATCCGCATCAACGCTGCTTATGAAGTCTTAGGTGATAGCCAAAGTCGCCTTGACTATGACCAAAAATTGCAAGATGAATCTCAAAATCGCCAACAACGGGCAGCATCAGCGCAAAAACATTACCAAGCCAATCGAAAATCAGGTAAAAATGTTGATGAACAAATTGAAGAATGGCTACGTTTAATTTATCAACCAGTTAACAGCGTTCTTGGTGAAATACTGGATTCCCTAGAAGAGCAAATTGAGCAATTAGCCGCCGATCCTTTTGATGATCAATTATTAGAATCATTTCAAGAATATTTAGATATTTGTCGAGACGAGATTAAACAAGCTCAATTTATTTTTCGTTCACTGCCTAATCCCCCTAGTTTAGCGAGAACGGCGGCACATCTCTACTACAGCATTAATCAAGTAGCCGATGGTATAGAAGAATTTGCATACTTTCCACTTAGTTATGACGATCGCTATCTGCACACAGGTCAAGAAATGTTTCGCATAGCGACCAGATTATACTACGAAGCCCAAGATTCAGTGCATAAATAAACTTAAATTGATAGCTAAAGGAGAACAGGATGAATAATGCGATCGCTGCTAATACAACTTTAGCTGAAACATTACCACCCCAAAATATAACCATCCTGCACGGCATTCAATGGGACACCTATCAAAATTTAGTGCGAGATTTAGAGTCACAACCAGGAACCAAACTGACTTATGATAACGGAACTTTAGAAATACTCATGCCTCTACCACCCCATGAAACTTTTAAGAAATTACTTGGTCGCTTTGTTGAAGTAACGACAGAAGAATTAGGAATTGAAATTCGCAGTTTAGGTTCTACAACTTGGACACGAGAAGATTTACGCAAAGGTTTAGAACCAGATGAGTGTTATTACATTCAAAACGAATTAGCTGTGCGCGGTAAAGATGTCATCGATTTAACACTTGATCCGCCCCCAGATTTAGCAATTGAGGTTGATAATACTAGCAGTTCAATGAATCGAATGGGGATTTATGCGGCGCTAAGAGTACCAGAAGTATGGCGTTTTGACTGTGAGACTTTGACAATTTGTAGCTTAGTTAATGAAGAGTATCAACCTTGTGAAATTTCCTTAGCATTGCCAATATTTAATGCTGCTGTGCTGATGCAATTTTTAGAATTAAGTTTAACAATGGGGGAAACAAGTTTAATTCGTTATGTACGGCAATGGGTAAAAGAACAATTAGCAAAATCATCCACATGAATTGAGTAAAAATATTGAATCGCGGGAAGATTTATCTCACGCAGAGACGCAAAGGCGCAAAGAAGAGAGGAGTATAAGTAGACCAAAGACAGTTCCGTGTATCACAATGCCGTCCTGATCAATGTACCACCAACCGCATAGACCGCGTTAAAACCAATTCTTACTGCCCAAATTGGCGCTGTATAAATTTAAATTTATTAGGCTCATGCTATCATTTGAAGACAGAAGCCATAGTCAAAAGTTTAATTCAAGAGGCTGCATTGTTTACTTGCATCTGTGGTAAAAAATATGCGATCGGCGCATCTCCTAAACCTTCAATCAAGAAACACCAGAGTTTTATGGAGATTTGAGAGAATTTCAATCTGATATGATGAATTTCCCTTTCTCAACCTTCACGAGAATAGGCTCACCTTGACGCTCTCTTTGTGGTGTAAACTGGAGTCCATATCCTGATGTTTCATTACTTGAAAGTGTCACATTTTGTAAATTCTCTAATACCGTATTCCGAGAAGCATTAGAAGATAGAGATTTAATTAAAGCCTTAGTAGCATCATAACTAGTAGCAGTACGCCAACTAATTTCTCCTCCCCATTGCTGCTGTGCTTGTTGGGCAAATAGTTCAGCTTTTTGTGTGCCTCTAAACCAAGGAACGGATAGAATTAAACCTTCAACATCTTTTCCGCCTCCACGCAAAGTTTCTTCACTATATAACGAATTCTCACCTATTAGCTTTAAAGCTCGTTTTTGGGTATTTGAGGGATTATTTTTGAGTAGTTGATTCACCTTGGCAATGTTGATAGCAATTTCAGTGTATTTTACATCTGGAAATAACATAGCTGCTTCTGCCCCATATTTAGACAAACTGCTAGGAACTTCTTTCTCTGCATCAAATGTGTTGAGAGTTAAGTCAATCATTGGTGGGCGCACTACTTCACCTCCTAGTCCTACAAAGTATGTTGCAAATAAATTTCTGAGTGCGCTAATATATGAACTTTTAGGATTAGCAAAAATCACTACTTTTTTTAATTTGAGATTTTTGTAAGTATATTCTGCTAGTTTTTGACCTGCGGCTGCGTCGGAAACAACTGCTCTAAAGAAAACTGGGTTTTGTAAAAAAATGCTGGTGCTAGTGGGAGAGATGACAGCTAATTTTGCTTGTCCATATTCTGGTAGTACAGCTTGAGTAACTTCACTATAATTATGACCAATTACTGCTAAGATGGATTGGTCTTTAATTAGTTCCTGTGCTATTTGTTTTGCTTTCTCTGGGTCATTAGAATCGTTAGCAATGACAATTTCTAGTAATCTACCGCTAAAGCCATTATTTTTATTAAATTGATTTTGTGCTTGTGCTACGCCGCGTAACATTTCTTGAGCATTACCAGTTCGGTTGTCTGCTGGTACAGCTACCGCCAGAGTCAGAGGTGAACCTTGTTGAAGAGCGCGGGCATTATTAGAGTAAATTAGTACTTCAGGATCAGAGCGATTTGCTGCTACAGCCTTGTCAAATAATTCAACCGCTTGTTGATAATTACCTTGTTTAAATGCGGCAATTGCCTGGTCACGAAAGATGTTAGTAATATTAGGAAAAAAAGTGCGATCGCCTCTACTAATTCTATTGGTATCTGCTATGCAAAAAAAGCCTAAATTTTTCTGTTGACCGACTGGACAAGTTCGGAAAAATTGATCACCACGAAGAATTATAATACTAATTCCTAATATAGGTAATATTGCAGTTAAAATAAAAAACTTAGATTTTGTCGAATTATTTTTGAATATATCTATTGTCTTGAAAATTGTATTGAAAATAGTGAAATCAAATTTTGCAGAATTATTTATTGCAATATTATGTGTAGTACTCAACACATGGGAATCATTGACATTATTATTTGAATAGATGGTGATTTCACCTTTATTGTGATTTTTTTTTTGCTCAATCTTATCTAATTCACCAATCTCTTCTCTCAGGGGATGACGTTGTATAATCCAGCGACGCACCAATTCTATTTTTATCCTCTGTCTTGTGTCATCCAAAAAACCATTGTCTCCTAATTTTTTAATAGCTTGCTTAATTCGACTATCTTTTTCATCAATACTATAGCTTTTTAAAAGTTTTGAAGGATTTCCTGCATTTTCTTGAGCTTCTGCCACTGCTGAAAATAACACTTTTTCCGGTATAGAAAATCCATCCCAAAACCATGCCAAACTAGCTTCACCTAGCTCAATTGCTTTGTCTATCACTGCTTCCACATCTTCTTTGCTAACATTGAAAGCTTCCTTTTCCCTAGCTCTTACAAAAATAGCAAAGCATATCACTTGTGTAAAATATGGATGACCTGCGGATAGCTTAAAAATAGCTTCTATAGCGTCTTTTTCATATGACAGAACACCTTGGGCTGGTTTAGTAATTAAATTCTCAGTACTGATCTTATTTAATAGCCCAATTTCCTGTATGATCGGTACATCATTAAATATCTGAATAATATTTTGTGTATTTAATAGTTCTTGCCCTATAAATAAAATTAGATATAATTTATCATCTAGATTAATGATTGCAGATAAATATTTAAAAAATTCTTCTAATGATGATTCTGAATTTTCATTACTTAAAGCCTCAAATTCATCAAGTAACAATACTAAATTTTTGCCTTCTAATTTTTGATATACTTGCGAGAGGAATTGGTTGTAAAAAATATCAGGAATAACTTCTAATTCTGTACTTTTTGGCAATTTTATATGATCTTGCTCTAATTGGATATCTTCGACAATTTTTTCGGCTAGGGCTGCTAAAATTCCACTCAGTGGTTCTTGGCTGTAGTCTTCTAAATCAAAAGAAATAAAAACAAAATCATCTAGATCCTGAGATTTTTTAGGAATATTACGAATGATAGATGATTTACCAATTCGTCTTTGACCATGTAACAACAGTACTCGCTGATGATCTTGAAGATTCTTCTTGATAAACGAAAACAAATCTTCTCGCCCAACAAGAATCTCTCGGTCGTCAATTGGGCGACCGATAATGTATGGATTTCTTGGCATGTAAGATGAAGTAATCATACCTTCATAATATCTCCAAAACTAGTGATTTCATCAGCCAAATTACTTAAATTCCATCACTTGCTCAGGCAAATTATTAAACTTTTCGTCCTTGACCTGCACAAGAATAGGCTCACCTTGACGCTCTCTTTCTGGCGTAAACCGGAGTCCATCACCTGATGTTTCATTACTTGAAAGTGTCACATTTTGTAAATTCTCTAATACCGTATTCCGAGAAGCATTAGAAGATAGAGATTTAATTAAAGCCTTAGTAGCATCATAACTAGTAGCAGTACGCCAACTAATTTCTCCTCCCCATTGCTGCTGTGCTTGTTGGGCAAATAGTTCAGCTTTTTGTGTGCCTCTAAACCAAGGAACTGATAGAATGATTCCTTCAAAAGCCTTTCCACCTCTTCTTAACATTTCATCGCTATAAAGTGAGTCCCCACCTAATAGTTTTAATGCTCGTTTTTGGGTATTTGAGGGATTATTTTTGAGTAGTTCATTCACCTTGGCAATGTTGATACCAATTTCAGTGTATGTTACATTTGGAAATAACATAGCTGCTTCTGCCCCATATTTAGACAAACTGCTAGGAACTTCTTTCTCTGCATCAAATGTGTTAAGAGTTAAGTCAATCATTGGTGGGCGCACTACTTCACCTCCTAATCTTTCAAAGTGTTTTGTAAATACTTCTCTAAGTCCATCACTATATGGATTTTTAGGATTAGCAAAAATCACTACTTTTTTTAATTTGAGATTTTTGTAAGTATATTCTGCTAGTTTTTTACCTGCGGCTTCATCGGAAACAACTGCTCTAAAGAAAACTGGGTTTTGTAAAAAAATGCTGGTGCTAGTGGGAGAGATGACAGCTAATTTTGCTTGTCCATATTCTGGTAGTACAGCTTGAGTAACTTCACTAGAATTATGACCAATTACTGCTAAGATGGATTGGTCTTTAATTAGTTCCTGGGCTACTTGTTTTGCTTTCTCTGGGTCATTAGAATCGTTAGCAATGACAATTTCTAGTAATCTACCGCTAAGTCCACGATTTCTATTGAATTGATTTTGTGCTTGTGCTACGCCGCGTAACATTTCCTGAGCATTACCAGTTCGGTTGTCTGCTGGTACAGCTACCGCCAGAGTCAGAGGTGAACCTTGTTGAAGAGCGCGGGCATTGTTAGAGTAAATTAGTACTTCAGGATCAGAACGATTTGCTGCTACAGCCTTGTCAAATAATTCAACCGCTTGTTGATAATTACCTTGTTTAAATGCGGCAATTCCTTGGTCACGAAAGATGTTGGTAATATTGAAAAAAGTGCGATCGCCTCTACTAATTCTACTAGTATCTGCTATGCAAAAAAAGCCTAAATTTTTCTGTTGACCGGCTGGACAGGTTCGGAAAAATTGATACCCACCAAAACCCAAGATAGGTATAGTTGCGATCGCTAATAATGATCGAAATACAATATTACCAGAAATTCGCGATCGCCGATTTGGAACCATAGGAGTCACATTATTATCAGCTACGTTCACACTATCATTACTTTCAGATGCAGATATACTTTCAGGTATAGGTAAAATTCTATTTTTAAAGACTGAAACTTCTTTTAGCTTTTTTTGAGAATGAACTCTTTGAGGAGCAATTGCCAAAACTTGTTGAAACTGTTCTTGCGCCTGATCTAATTTTTCTTGAATTATCAAGTAATGTCCATATTCTTCTCGTACATTTAAAAGACCATCTTTGCTAATTTCTGGAGCAATTTTGTAGCATAGTGTATAAATTTCTAAAGCTTTGTCAAAGTTTTGTCCTTTTAAGTATTCTTCAGCTAGAGACAATAAAGGCTGCAAAACCATTTCTTGCATATTGCTTATCGAGTAAAATTGATAAGCACGCATCAAAAGCTCAAAAGCTTTATCAAAATTTTCTACTTTTAAATATTCCTTAGCTAAGGACTTGACAGTTGTGAAATTATTCGGATTAAGTGCTAACGCTTGCTCATAAATCTGCAATGTTTGAAAGTCACCACGTTGACGTAGATCATCCGCTACTGATAAGAGCTTATTAACGTTGTCTTGCTCGATTTTCTCCAATTCTTTGATCTCATCCTTGAGGCTATGATTTTTCACCAACCAACGGTAGACTAATTCTATTTTGATTCTATGTGGCGCATTATACAAGAAACCATATTTAGCTAATTGGTTAGGTACGTCAGTTAAGGTTTCTGTTATCACTCCATAGCTTCTCAGCAAATTTAGCGGTTCTTCAAGAATATTTTCATGATTTTCAATCGCTCTCTTTTGAGCTTCTGCTACTACTGAAAGAATAACTTGCTCTGGGAGCATTCGTCCTTCCCAAAACCCTGCTAGTCCCGCATGAGCATCGTCATCTTGAAATACCCTATTTACAATGCTTTCAATATCTGTACGAGTTATAGTCCATTTATCCCGTTCTCGTGCTACGTTAAAAAGAGTACGGCAAATAACTTGAGTAAAATAGGGATGCCCGGCTGATAGTTGGAAAATTGCCGAGATTGCCTCTGGTTCATATTTTAGAATTCCCTCAGCAGGTTTAGTAATTTGTTTTTCAGTACTATCCTTATCTAAAAACCCAATTTCTTGGTTGGGCGCTTTTTTCAGAAAAGAAAGCAAAGTGTCGAGAGTGTCGAGTTTATCAATATGTCGTCCCACTACCACAATAATAAATAATTGTTTATCGTGTTTTAAAAGTGATTGAATCCAGGAAATAACTTCTTTATATGCAGTTTCATCTTCAATCAAAACATCAAATTCATCTAGCAGTAAAATCAATTTTGCGTTATTTAATAGCCGATAAACTGGGAATAAAAATTGATTTTGAAAAATTTTGATATCCTTTTTTAATTTTTCTTCAGAAGGTATATCTATTTGTTCTTTATCTTTTTTTAATTTTTCTACAATTGCTCTTGCAATTTTGTGTATTAATTCATGAATAGAGCAATTAGTAGCATCTTGACAATCAAAATTAACAAAGATAAATTCTTGACTGTCTCTGTCTATATTTTTTGGAATTTGTTTGAGTACAGATGATTTACCAATTCGTCGTTGACCATATAATGAAATTAGTTGTACATTTTGTCTGAGGTTATCTTGAATCACAGCAAACAAATCTTTTCTGCCAAAAAATTTTTCTGGTTCTTCAATAGGAATACCGATAATGTAAGGATTTGCAATAAAACGATTTTTATTTTCTTTTTCTTCAACCATATTTTTTCTGATTACCAGTTATATATTCGGCTTAAATAGTAGTTAGACATCAACTTAAAAATCGAGGGTAAATATATGAATTTACCCTCATTTGTAATCAATGACTGTTCAAATTAATCCTTTAGGAAATGCTGCTACGACTTTAGCAAACCAATCGAGAAGAGATGGTACAGCATCTTTATTCTGCCATAACCAGGTAATGGCTTTTTTAAATTGCTCAACTTGCCCATGACTCATGAGATTGAGAAATACTTTTTCTCGTTTTTTGAGTTCAGCTTCTTTTGTATTCAAAATTTCTTGAATTACCCATTTTTCCATAATTGAGGAAGTGAAGAAGTAAAACTTTCGTTCTTCCATAAGTTTGGAAGTGATAATACCTTGTTGCTCTAAATTAGTTAGCCTGCGCTCATCTTGGGTAAAAATGCGGCCAATACCACTCAAGTCAAAATGTTTTTCATTTAAACGTCCCTGCAAAGCCAATAAAGCAATCAACATCAACAAAGTTTGGTCTATTTCATCGCATCTTGACCAAATTGTTTGAAAAATTTCTTGAGTGTCTCTTTCAAAACCTTCAGCAAATGCGTTAACATCAGCTTCTTGCTGTCGTTGCAGTTCTCTGTATAGAAAAAAACCAGCAATTTGTACCAGAGTCGGGTGTCTACCAGTCATATCTCGAATTGCATCCCGTAATTCTGCTGGTCTAATTATGGTTAGTAGTTGATCTAAATCTTTATCAGCAAATAGTTTGAGGGATTGAAACAGGTAGTGATTGTACCAGGGGGAAGCATTAGCCTTGACTTTTGGGCCTAGTTCGTTGAGACGGTTGAGTGAGGTGACAATCATTGAGAGGTATCTTCCCCCAACCGCTAAACTACGACATTGAGCCAAAAATGTTTCTCTCTCGGCTTCAGTGTATTGTTCGTTTAGTACTAAGCTTACATCAAAGTCATCTACTAGCAAGGCTAAGAATTTATTTTCTCTTTCTAACCTCCGCAAAGCTTGGCGCAAACTATCATTTGTAACTGGAGCTTTTTCCAGTAAGGACTTAATATAAACTTGTAATTGAGGCTCACTGTCTAATTTCTCATGAAAGAGTTTCAAAACTTCTTGCCAAAAAGCAGCAGGAGTAAAAGGATGCAAATCTTCACACCTGAGTAGCACAATTACAGCCGTAGATGGGTCTAGTCCGTGATCTATCCAGGCTTGGGGTGAAGCCACTTTTTCCAAAAATGAAGTTTTACCCATTCCTAGTCCACCCCAAATCGCTAGGTGGCTGCGGTTATAAATTTGGTCAAATGCAGATGCTATTTCTGATGTCCGACCAACAAAGTGTTCTGGAGGAACTTGTCTTTTAGCAAAGAAGGGATTTGGAGACATTGTGATTGTACTAATTGTTAAATAAATATATTTTTATAGGAAATATATTGATCATCTGCACAGAATTTTCACTTATTAGGTGAATATTAAATCTAGAACAGGCAACACAAAATAATCCCTTTGTCTAGCGAGATATAACAATTTTTATTTAGCTTAATAAGGAACACTTGTGGTGGGATATTTACTTAATACCATAAATTCTTTATGGATTAGTATTAACTTAAAATTAAATAAACGTATCACCAACTGCATAGACTGAGTTAAAGCAAGAGGCAGAGGTAAATATATTACCAGGACTTACGCAAAAATAACGTAACTCCGTCATTACGACTGATAGAGAAGTAATCTCTCCTAACGCCCTTGATTGCTTCCCTACACTTCGTTCCAGTCGCAATGAAATTATTGGCGTTGCGTAAGTCCTAATATATTAGAGCTAATTTGTAAACTAAAGTAAAATACTTACCCTGTAAGGGTTTCAGAAATGTTACTTAATACAGCACTTATTCGCTGTAACTTAGACCTAGTAATGATTTGAGTCTCCTTAAGATTTTCTTTACGAATCAGCTCTTACAATACCGTTCAGTTAAGACTAAAAACCAATTCTAGCGTAGGTTGGGTTGAGGAACGAAACCCAACATCCGAGCATACTTTGTTGGGTTACGCTATCGCTCCACCCAACCCATTTTTCTGTTTAACTGTACGGCAATGGGTAAGAGAACAATTAGCAAAATCATCAATCACCGATTAGTGTTAGTTTAAAATCAAAGCGTTGCATAAAAACCATACATTATGTCATCAACAGCAATTACTACTGTAGTCAAAATGATGGAATCTTTACCGATTGAGGTACAAGACCGCATTGCAGAACATCTGCGAGAGTACATTGATGAATTGCAAGATGAAATTAGATGGAATAGTGCTTTTAAAGGAACTCAATCAAAATTGATTGCTGCGGCTAAACAAGCTAAACAAGAAATTGCTGAGGGAAAAGCAACTTTAATGGATTATGACCAGTTATGATGTCAGTGGTCTGGAGAGATACCCGCACTAGCAAGATATTATTCCTCTCACCACAGACAAAGAAATTAGTTTATGCTGGAAAAAGTGAAAGATTAAGAAAATTTAAATTTTTCTCCCAGTGTACTCATGCAATGTATCGTAAATCGCCGCGCTCAATTTTCGGCTAGTCATCGCTATTGGCTACCCGAACTGAGTGATGCTGAGAATTTTGAGAAATTTGGTGCTGGCTCAAAATTTCCTGGACATGGACACAACTATGTCTTATTTATTTCCCTGGCTGGGGAATTAGATAAGTATGGCATGGTGCTGAATTTGTCTGATGTCAAACAAGTCATTAAACGCGAAGTTACCAGCCAACTGGATTTTTCTTATCTCAATGATGTCTGGGCAGAATTTCAAGAAACTCTCCCCACCACTGAAAATATTGCACGGGTTATCTGGCGGCGGTTAGCACCCCACTTGCCTGTAGTCCGCGTACAGTTATTTGAACATCCTGAACTTTGGGCAGATTATATGGGAAACTCAATGGAAGCTTACCTCAGTATCAGTACTCACTTCAGTGCCGCACACCGTTTGGCACATCCTGATCTCAGCTTAGAAGATAATACTGAGATTTATGGTAAATGCGCTCGGACAAATGGCCACGGACACAACTATCATTTAGAAGTGACGGTGAAAGGCGAAATTGATCAGCGCACTGGAATGATTGTTGATTTGGGTGCATTGCAGAAAGCGATCGCAGATTATGTGGTAGAACCATTTGATCACACCTTTTTGAACAAAGATGTACCTTATTTTGCTGAGGTTGTGCCGACTGCGGAAAATATCGCTCTATATATTAGTAGTTTACTGCGATCGCCCATCCAAGAACTAGGAGCCAAGCTTTACAAAGTCAAACTCATCGAAAGCCCCAATAACTCCTGCGAAATCTACTGCACAGATACAGAATCAGATACTGTCGGTGCAGTAGATAGCCAACCTGTTTTAGCTAGGTTGTAGTTGTTCTAGAGGCGCGAATTTCCGCGTCTCTAATTTTTCATCACCAGAAATCCCAGCAAAAAATGACTATCCAAGAAAAGTCACACGGAGATGATAAAATTACTCCTTAGCTATTTAGTTAAGAATGAGTAATAATCAAATGCCCTCGATGCTTCATCCCTTGCAAATTGGTAAACATATCGCCCGTTATCCCATTATGCAAGCGGCAATGGCAGTGAGGGTTGCTGGCGCACAATTGGCTGGCGCAGTTGCGAATGCTGGGGGCGTGGGGATGATTGCTTCCCTGGGACTGGGCTTAGATTCTCCCTACTTTAATCAACGCAAACCGAGTAGTTTTTTTAGTGCCAATCGACTCGCACTTATTGATGAATTGTCTAAAGCCAGATGTATCAGCCCTGATGGCGTGATAGGCGTGAATATTCTTGTCGGTACGAAAGATTACGCCAAGTTAGCCACAACCGCCGCAGCCGAGGGTGCAAATTTAATTGTGACTGGGGCAGGAATGCCTTTAACTTTACCAGAATACACGGCTGATTTTCCTGATGTTGCCTTAGTACCGACGATCGCTAATTTTGATGCAGCCCAGTTTCTTTGTCAAACTTGGAAAAATCGATATAATCGCCTACCCGATGCCTTAATTGTGGAAAACTGCCAGAAGGTAGGCGGACATTTTACCCAATGTGAACAGATAAATGTGCCGGGGTTTTCAGTTGGCTGGGTGGTTTCGCAAATTCGGGATTATTTAGCCGAGACGATGGGTGTGAGGATACCTTTGATTGTGACAGGTGGCATTAGCGATCGCCACGATATTGATCAAATGTTAGCAATTGGCGCTGATGGCGTGCAGATGGGTACTCGCTTTATCACCACAATTGAATGTGATGCCAATCAGCGTTATAAAGAACGTCATTTGCAAGCGAATTTAGCAGATATTGTTACTGTACCCAGTCCCGTCGGCAAACCGAGTCGGGCTTTACGCAATGCCTTCGCAGAGGAAATAATAGTAGATTCATCACAGAAAAGGTCTTGTATTGCCAACTGTTTAGACACTTGTCTGTTTCGAGACAAAGGCAAAACCTACTGCTTACTCAATGCCCTAGCGCAAGCTGCCCGTGGTGATGTGGAACATGGTTTAATTTTTTCTGGTGCTAATGTTAGCCATCCAGGGCGTATGATGTCTGTTGCAGAATTGATGGCAGATTTGACGGCTTAACACCAAAAGTATGGGTAACTTATTGCTAAATCTGCGTTGTGGCTAATGCTACGCTTTAATTAACTTGAGTTCGACAAACATCACTGAAAAAACGAAAAATGATTCATCGAACTCATATTTAATTACAATTAAGTTTTAAAGTAATTGCTGAAACTGGAAATTTTTAACATTAATTTATGAACATAAATGACATTCTCAAATCCTATGTTGCTGGTAAAAGAAACTTCCAAAAACTGAATTTGCAAGAAGCAGAATTAACTAATGCCAACCTTACAGGTGTAGACTTTAGCTATGCTGATTTGCGCCAAACCAGACTGGGTAAAACTAATCTGAGCCAAGCTTGTTTACGAGAAGCTGATTTAAGTGAATCTATTCTTTGGGGTATAGATTTAAGTGACGCAGATTTATATCGTGCTGTTTTGCGAGAAGCTGATTTAACGGGTGCAAAATTAGTTAATACTCGGTTAGAAGAAACTAACTTAATTAAGTCAAGTTTGTGTGGGGCTAATTTGCATAAAGCAAACTTATCGCGTTCGCTGCTATTTCAAGTTGATTTGCGTCCTAGTTCTAACCAGCGCACAGATTTAGGATATGCACTGTTGACTGGAGCAGATTTGAGTTACGCTGACCTGAGAGCGGCTTCTTTACATCACGCTAACTTAGATCAAGCCAAGTTGTGTAGAGCTAATCTGAGTAAAACAATACAGTGGGGTAACTTAGCGGCCGATTTAAGTGGGGCTAGTTTACAAGGTGCAGACTTGAGTTATGCCAATTTAGAAAGTGCAGTTCTGCGAAAAGCCAACCTCCAAGGTGCAGATTTAACGGGGGCTATTCTCACCAATGCTGATTTTCAAGGAGCAATTATGCCTGATGGTAGGATTCATGATTGAAGAGGAGCGATCGGGTAGTAGTCCATAGTTAAGAAGTGTTGTTAAGACCACAAAAGAGCTTGAGATTCTGCAAAAACATACATTTACGGGTAAAGAAAAGTTTGGCGTATGTAATTGCCATCATGAATATAATTTTGCATGGCATTGATGCGCCAGCCATCATAAACGCAGTACAAACCATCAGGTTCAGTGCCGCCGAAACCTCTAGGTTGAGCGAAGCCGAAACCCAATTAACCATCAAATACATAAGATTTGACTTATGCTGATTCAGAAAATTGTCCAAGAACTGCAAAACATCCCCGAAGATAAACTCGCAGAAATTTATGATCTGATTCACTACTTTCGCTTAGGTTTAAATCGGGAAACTGCCCAACCTCTGACGGTAAGCGAACTTGAACCGCGTACCCCAGGATTACTAACAGGAAAACTCAGCGATGCTTTTTTTGAACCCTTACCGGAAGAAGAACTTCAGCAATGGGAAGAAACTACCTAATTGACACACATATCCTATTATGGTGGCTCTTTGATGACCCAAAACTCGATACTGAATGCCGAGACATCATTCGCAACCCCGATCATCGCATTTTCGTGAGTAGTGTTTCTGCTTGGGAAATTGCCACTAAATACCGCATTGGGAAACTACCTGAAGCAAAACAACTCGTTGAGCAATATTCACAGATATTAAATCGGGCAAGATTTATCGAATTTGGAATCACCTCAGCCCATGCACTCAGAGCCGGAAGTCTACCAATTGCCCATCGAGATCCCTTTGATCGTATGAGCATGGCTCAAGCGGAACTCGAAAGTTTGCCCGTCATCACTTACGATACAGCATTTCAAACGGGACTGATTCAGGTAATTCCCGACCACAAGTAAAGACTATGAATGAAGCCGAAACCTCTAGGTTGAGCCCAAAGTTTACTCAGTTCATAGTCATGGGAATACTGCTTGGGTAATATAGAATGTCTTGAAGCAAGACTAACGCACGGTTTCTCGCAAAGCCTCAGCATCAATGGGCTGGATGAGATAAAGCAAGAGTAAGTTCCAAACAATAGCCGTGATTAAAGGTAGTTTACGTATCAGCTTGATAAATTTAGGCTGAGAACTACGTTCAATTTCGGCAATTTGTAAGTTATGAGCCGCGCAGCGTTGTAAGCGCGGGAAAAATTGGGGATGTTCGGTATTTAACATTACAGGAAAAGCCCGTCCGGCGGTTTCATTGGTGTTGTAAACTACTTGACGGTCAAATTCTGTTGCATCTAGTCCTAAAGTTTTGTAAAAACCAGTCCGTTCATGAACTGTCATTGTGTGGGTAGCAAATACCGACAGCAAGAAAAAGCGACTCCACAGTTTAGCTTTCCAGTTGTTCCAGAGTTGCGGTTGAGAACGTAACAGTGCCTTAAATATGTCTCCGTGGCGGTTTTCGTCCTGACACCAGCTTTCAAAGTAGCGGAAGATGGGGTAAAACTGGTTTTCCGGGTGCTGTTGTAGATGTCTGTAAATAATGATGTAACGCCAATAGCCGATTTTTTCTGAGAGATAGACGGTGTAGAGTACCCATTCTATCGGGAAAAACGTATAGGTGCGGGTTTTCGTCACCATTGCTAAATCTAGGGAGAGTTTAAAATCCCCCATTGCTTTGTTGAGAAAGCCGGCGTGGCGGGCTTCATCTCGCGCCATGAGTTGAAACATCTCTGCTAGTAAGGGACTGCGATGTTTCAGCTTGCGCGACAACTCCTTGAACAGCAAAAAGCCAGAAAATTCAGAAATGCAAGAGCGTTCTAAATAATCAATAAACGCTTGTCTCGCTTCACCTTTTATGTGTTCCCAAGACTGTTCAAATGCTTCATCCCGAACAAAGTGGTGGCGGTTATAGTCGGCTCGCATCTCGGCTAACATCGCTTGTAATTCTGTATCTTGAGTAGACAAATCTAAGTTGGCTGCTTTTTCAACATCTGTTGTATAAAAGCGGGGAGTGAGTACAGTTTCTTGGCTGGGGGTTTTAATTCCTGGCTTGGGTAGAGTATTAACCATAAGTAATGCGGTAATCAAGTAAATAATTTCATAACTATCAAGTTATGATAAGTGGGATTCTTTGGCTAGACCTCTTTACAATCCTTCAGTAAAGTCGGAAATAACCAGACGCTAGATACTGTAGTTGACTAGAGAAAAGTCTTTGAGGGCAGGGGTTGGGATAGTTTATTAAGTTTTGAAACTTATCGGTTGCAAATTCAATTCATAACTATATAGTTATTGAGTGGTGATAATTTCACCGACCTGAAATTATAGAGGTTTTACCATGCGCCGTCATTTCGATAAGTCTCTGCAAGAATATCCACATCACACAACCTTCCTCCCATCACCGAATCACAGCATACCCAAGGATTCACGGCAGCGAGTGTTACAATTCATGCAAAACATCCAGGATGAGATTTGCACAGGGTTAGAGCAAATTGACGGAGAAGCAAGTTTTCAAGAAGATTATTGGGAGCGAGAAGAAGGTGGGGAAGGACGTACCCGCGTGATTAGAGAAGGGCGGGTGTTTGAACAGGGGGGTGTGAATTTTTCCGCAGTCTGGGGAAAAAGCTTACCAGCTTCAATTTTGACTCAACGTCCAGAAGCAGCAGGACATGAGTTTTTTGTCACAGGAACGTCAATGGTGTTGCATCCTCGCAATCCCTTTGTGCCAACAGTACATCTTAACTATCGCTACTTTGAAGCTGGGCCGATTTGGTGGTTTGGTGGCGGTGCAGATTTAACGCCATATTATGCCTTTACTGAAGATGCGGTTCACTTTCATCAGACGTTGAAAAATGCCTGTGATTCTCACCATCCAGAGTATTACCCAACTTTTAAGCGGTGGTGCGATGAATACTTTTATTTGCATCATCGTCAAGAACAGCGCGGTATTGGCGGGATTTTCTTTGATTATCAAGATGCTAGTGGTAAGCTTTACGTCGGTTCCCAAACAGATACTCCAGCCGCCATTTATAGCGAGAAAGTGGGAAATGTCGATCGCAATTGGGAAGATATATTTGCGTTTGTCAAGTCTTGCGGTGAAGCTTTTTTACCTGCTTACTTGCCCATTGTAGAACGGCGACAAGAAATAGAGTATGGCGATCGCCAGCGTCATTTTCAACTGTACCGTCGGGGTCGTTACGTCGAGTTTAATTTAGTTTACGACCGAGGCACAGTATTTGGCTTACAAACCAAGGGCAGAACCGAATCTATCCTGATGTCATTACCACCTTTAGCACGCTGGGAATATTGCTATCAAGCAGAAGCCGGAACCCCAGAAGCAGAACTGACAGAAGTTTTTCTTCAGCCTAGAGATTGGGTGTAAGAAAGGCAAAAGTAAAAAGTAAAAAGTAAAAATTTTACTTTTTGAATTTTGAATTGGGATGAGGAGTGTTTGTGAAATTTAATTCCATGAAAACTTGGTCAGATAATCCCCAATCATTACGTCTTGATTGGCTAACTGTCGCATTTTTTGCGATAATTCATGCTCTGGCATTGTTAGCACCGTGGTTTTTTTCTTGGTCAGCGTTGGGTGTAATGGTGTTGCTGCATTGGCTATTTGGCAGTATTGGAGTTTGCCTGGGATATCACAGAATGTTGAGCCATCGTAGCTTGCGTGTGCCTAAGTGGTTGGAATATGCGATCGCAATTTTGGGGGCGCTATCTTTGCAAGGCGGGCCAATATTTTGGGTAGCGGGACATCGTTTACACCATGCTCACACAGAAGATGAATACAAAGATCCCTACTCAGCCCGCAGAGGTTTTTGGTGGAGTCATATTTTATGGATTTTCTACCCCAACAAAGAGTTCTTTGATTATGACTGTTACCGAAGATATGCACCGGATTTGGCGCGAGATGGTTTTTACCGTTGGCTCAACCGCTACTTTTTAATATTACAAATTCCTGTCGCCTTGTTGTTATATGCCCTCGGCGGTTGGTCATTTGTCATCTATGGTGTGTTTTTGAGATGTGTAATTTTGTGGCATACAACTTGGTTTATTAACTCAGTCACGCATTTATGGGGATATCGCACATTTGAGTGTAATGATAATTCGCGTAATCTCTGGTGGGCGGCGATTCTCACCTATGGCGAGGGATGGCATAACAATCACCATGCTTATCCTCATATAGCTAGGTGTGGTTGGCGCTGGTGGGAAATTGATATGACTTGGTGGGCAATTAAATTGTTGAAAACCCTGCGTTTGGCACAAGATGTCAACTTACCACCAAAGTAGATTCTATTGTTGCACCAAGCCCCGACAAATGGAATTCGCACGCCAGTAGTATGAAACCTTATCCCGCCTGGAACTAAAGTTCCATGCTCATAGCCAAAGTCCACTCAAGTGGACTAATGAATTTTTAGTTGAGTCCTCTTCAGAGGACTTGTGCTGTGAGACTCGGAATTAATTCCGAGGCGGGATAGATGCACTCAACTCAGATTTGTGTATACACCACAGCCTTTTCAAGAGCAGGGTTAGGGTGGTGTAAAAAATATTTGATACATCAGTTATGACGTTTAAAACATACTCTTACAAATACAACCGTAGGGGTGAACAGCCGTTCACCCCTACAATTTGTTTTCTTGATTTTCAAGATAGTTACTACGCCAAAATTGGTTTTGAGTCTTAACTGAACCTTATAAAGCCAAAATGGGTAACATTCTCAAAAACTGAGTATCCTTTTTTCTCACTCAGCACTCAGCACTTAAAACTCAGCACTTGCTCAAGAAGATAGATATTGCCCCATTTCTGGTTGTTGACGACGCAGAACATTCATGGCTTGCTGCTGAATTTGACGAACACGTTCGCGGCTGACATTGAGCTTTTCGCCAATTTGTGCCAAACTCCGTTCTTGGTTATCTAGCAGTCCAAAACGCAAAATTAATACTTCACGTTGTACAGGTTTCAGTGATGATAACCAGTTATCCAAGTCTTGACGCAGCATTTCTTGGGTAATTTGGTCGTTGGGAGAGATACCATTATCACTTAAAAGTTCACTGAGTTCTGTGTCTTGGTTATCACCAACTTTTAAATCTAAAGAAATTGTCGAACTAGCAGCACTGAGATATTCTCGAATTTGGCTGGGTTCGATGTCCAATTTTTGACCAATTTCTGCCACGGAAGGACGACGACCGAGAGTTTGAAACAGTTCTCGCTGGACTTTTTTGATTTGATTGAGTTTTTCGTTAACGTGAATTGGTAGCCTAACAGTACGGGATTTTTCTGCGATCGCTCTGGTGATAGCTTGGCTAATCCACCAGTAAGCGTAGGTTGACAATTTATAACCACGATTGGGGTCGAATTTTTCTATCCCTCGTTGCAAACCAATTGCACCTTCTTGAATTAAATCCAATAACTCTAGGTTGCGACGCTGATATTTTTTGGCGATAGAAACCACCAGTCGGAGGTTTGCTGTCACCATTTTTTGCTTTGCACGTTGACCAATATGGCGGATTTGAGTGATTTCAGATTCGCTTTTGTTGACAAAATTAGCTAATTCTGCTAACGTAGGTTCCCTATCTAATTGTTCACTCAGCTTTTGTTTCTGCTCCTCAATGGCAATCATTTGCTGTACTTGCCTGCCATAAGTGATTTCTTGGTCTGAGGTGAGTAGAGGAAACTGGCCAATCTCTCGTAAATAAATGCGTACCATGTCAGGACTTAGGCTGGACATACAACTTTCAAACTGTGCTTATTTGATAATTTCAGACGAATCTAAAAGTATAAATCAAATAGACTCAGAAAAAATGCCAATTCGCACAAGCCATTTTGTGCTGCGATCGCGCCTGTAGTAGTTCATCAACCGAATATTGCGTGTAGATCCAGCAGGGGTGCAGGGTGCAGGGGGAATTGGGGAAAGCAAAATTCTCTGGGCAGGCTACTAGATGAGGGGTTTTAACGATAGACTGGGGAAAATTCTGGAGAAAACCTTCATGGCAAAGTCAAACGGGGCTAAAGGCGAAACCACAACTCAAGATGTAGTTACCAATACCGAGGATACAGACACGGTACAAGATGCACCCGCACCAGCCGAAAGTAGCCAAGATATTGATGAAATTCTCAACTCGCTGAAAGCTTTACTTAGCAGTGTGGAAAAACTGCAAAAGGTACGTCAAGAAGTTGGCGACATCAAGCCTTTAGTCCAACGAATGCTAGATGGTGAATTATTGGCTGGTGAAGAACTAGAATTACTCAAAACAGGGGTAAGCGGTTTAGTACGTTTAGTTCGGGCTTATGGTGATCATCAAACTGCACTAGCAAAGGCGCAACCTGCAAGAAACCTGTTAGACGAAATCCTGAAATAAGGCTAGAGGCTAGAGGCTGGAAAAATGTACTTTATCCAGATGAAATAGCTGTTACGCAAAATTAAATTCATGGAGAGAGGTGACAGGAAAAGAATGTGTGTAATTAATTTAGTTTAATTACTTAGCTAAAGTTTTTTGCGATCGCCATTATGACTAGTCCACCAGAAACAGCTCGTCTGGAAAATGCCATTAATGCTGCTTGTACAGTCGCCAAACAACAAGGGCTGAAATTTGCTGAAGCTGTGGTGCTGCAAGACAGAAGTAATTTAGTCATTCATTTACGCCCTGCGCCTGTAGTTGCACGCATCGCCACTACAACAGGTACAGTGCGGTTTGGTGATACGTGGTTTGCTAAAGAAATTGCCGTAGCCAGCTATTTAGCCGCCGCAGGCGCACCTGTGGTTAGTCCCAGCAACCTCATTCACCCAGGGACTCATCAGCACAATGGGTTAGTTCTGAGTTTTTGGGAATTTGTCGAAGAAATAGATAAATTACCAGATGCGACTGTTGTGGGAAAAACTTTGCGAGAATGCCATGAAGCTTTAGTCAACTTTGCAGGTGATTTGACAGTTTTAGATCCGTTAACTGAGAGTGAAAATCTGCTGTCTAATCTCATATCTCAAAACGCATTCAGCCTCAAAGATAGCGAAATGTTGCAAGCGGTTAATTATCACCTCAAAAGTCAATTTCAGCAGCTTCAGTTACCAATGCAACCTCTTCATGGCGACTCCAATTTTTCTAATGTCCTGAACACAACAGGCGGCGTATTGTGGACAGATTGGGAAGATACTTTTATTGGGCATATTGCTTGGGATATTGCTTGTTTAATTGCTTCTAGCTATGTTTTCGACACTGAGATAGAACGTGCAACGGCAGCTTTAAATGGTTATGGACTAGCCATAGATCAAGAAATATTAGATTTGTTTATCGAAGCGCGGACTTTTCAAGGTGTGTTGTGGAATTTTATTATCGGACAACAACATCCAGAGAGTCTACAACGGTTAGAAGTTCGGTTACGTTGGTTGCGCGATCGCTTCTCTACCATTGCTTAATTTATACCAGGACTTACGCATCAAAATTTTCTGTGGGGATTGGGTGTGAGGGTGTAAGGGTTTTGAATACTTACACCCTCATACCCCTGCACCCTGTTCTAAAACCTTATACCATTTTGGATTTTAGATTTTGCGAAAAGTTGCGTGGGCGGGTTCCCCGACTTGAGCAAACTTTTCAAGACAGATTTTGGATTGAGACAGGCTTTACTGGTAAGCTTTTGGGCAATTCATTTGTCGCAATCATTCTTCAATTTGGTATTATTTTTTCGTTTTTTTGCGTAAGTCCTATATACAGTTTTTTCGGAATATTTTGCTATTGATCGCCAAAGATAGCATTCCTAAATCATTCGTGAACCAAAAGATCCCCGACTTCTTGAAGAAGTCGGGGATCTGAGCATTTCGATTTTCACAAATCAAATACGATAGCCTCTAACCCCTAACCTCTAGCTTCTACTGAATCACTCTACCGCAAGGATAAGTTGCAACACCTTGGGCTGCATCTCCAACCACAGCCGCAGGTACTTTGTCAGATGGTTGGTTTTTAGCTGCGAGGTAATCTTTTTGCAGTGTGGCTAACATTGTTTCCCGTTGATCGTACAACCGTTTTAACGGCCGAGGTGAACATTGACTTAATGTATATGCTGTCACTAACGGTAAAGCAATCGTGCTATCGGTATAACAAACAATTGTGCTGGGTAACTCTTCTGGGTCAATTTTACCCCAGCTAACCGCCTCCGATGGAGTTGCCCCAGATAAACCACCAGTATCAGGACGCGCATCAGTAAACTGGACAAAGAAATCATGTCCGCGTTCTTCTAACCCTAGTACTTCATGAATTTGCGGTTGAGTTTGCAGTAAGAAGTTTTTGGGACTACCACCACCCAGAATCACCGCCGCACTTTTACCATCTGTTTCTCTCGCATTGTAGGCGATCGCAGCTGTCTCATTCACATCAATGGCGGGATCTAAAATTAATTGCGAACCTTCTAACGCCAACGCTGCTACGTTCATCCCAATGGAACTATCTCCAGGGGAAGAAGTGTAAATTGGTACGCCACACTCGTAAGCCGTCGCCAGCAAACAAGAATGCTGTACACCCAATTGCTTTTCCACTTCCCGGACATACTTACCTAAAAGATAATGAAACTCTGCTGTTCCCATCCGCTTTTGGAAAGGTTCGGCTTGCAAAATCTTGCGAATAAAAGCATCAGTTTCTAACAATACATCGTAGCCAAATACAATGTCATAAATGCGGATTGTACCTTCTTCCCGCAGTTTGACATCATCCACAAATGGATTACCTGCAAATAGCTCAAAACCTAAGCCATAGTGCATATCATGGTATAAATTCGCCCCAGTGCTAATCATCCAGTCAATGAAACCGTTACGAATTAGGGGTGATAATGCAGAAACCCCAAATCCGGCTGGTGTCATCGCACCAGAAAGACTGACTCCCACCGTCACCCCATCTTGAAATACATCTTTACTCAGCAGTTGACAAACCTCCCGCAAACGTGCTGAGTTATATGCTGTGAAGTAATTATTGATTAAATCAACTACCCCAATATTAGATGGTATGGGTGTAGGTGCGATTTTTTGACCACGCTGTTTTGACATTTTGCACTCCCGAACAGTAAACGCGCCGAATCTAATGTTATAGCAACAACCAAGTCAGTGCGGAAATTACACGACTTTTCACTCTGTAACCTGTCACCTATCACCTGTCACCTGTTTTCAGCAAATTCTGGCATCGTCTTAGTGTATAAATCGAATGCACTTTGCCCAAAACAGACGAAAATCACTTGTTCTAGGGAGTTTGACTGTTGCGATCGCAATTTTACAAGCAGGTTCCATCGGGAATCCATAAACACCTGTACTAATAGCCGGAAACGCAATAGTTTTAACTTGGTATTGTGCTGCTAAAGCTAAACTATTAAACCCCTCAGACTGGAAGCCTGGGGCTATACAAACAAAGCCTGCATACGCAGGCTAGTTATATGCTTCTTCATATCGATTTGGTATTAATAACAATCACCCAAATTCTTAAGAAAGTGGAGAATATAGCAATCGTATTTGACTTGTGAAAATCGAGATGCTCAGATCCCCGACTTCTTCAAGAAGTCGGGGATCTTTTGGTTCACGAATGATTTAGGACTGCTCTATAACTCTCGTCAAAGTTACTACAAAACTTTATATTAAAAATGCTTTAATAAAACTATTGAATTATTGATAATAGCCCTAAAATTAGACTTCTATGACTAATAATTGTAGTAAATTTTAAAGCGTTATTGTCAAATAAATTATAAGCTTACTGTCATTTTAGATAAAATCTCTGCGCCTTATTCTATCAGTAAAGTCTTGTATAGCAATCGTAAATCATTTATCAACATCTCTCTCCCTTGTCCCCTTGTCTCCCTTGTCTCCCTTATCCGCCAAGTAGTTACTTTGATAAAATGCTGATGAGTAAAGATACACCAGAAGAATTAGAATCAGATAAAGAAATCGAACGCTTAATTGATGAAGTAATGTCCTCATCCATAAATAATGATTTTAAGCTGACTGATGAGCAGTATCGCCAAAAAATGCAGCGCCGGAAAGAAATCCAAGATCGGCGGATAGCGCAAGCTGTCCCAGAGAAGGGGTTAATTATTGTCCATACTGGTAACGGTAAAGGCAAAACCACTGCGGCGTTAGGAATGGTGATGCGATCGCTTGGTCATGGCTATAAAGTGGCGATCGTCCAATTCATCAAAGGCGCGTGGGAACCCTCGGAAAAACGGGTGTTCAGTGATTGGGAAGACCAAATTGAGTTTCACGCAATGGGTGAAGGTTTTACCTGGGAAACTCAAGACCGCGATCGCGACCTCGAAAAAGCGCAAGCAGCTTGGGAAAAATCTTTAGAATATATCCGCAACCCAGACTTTCATCTGGTACTGTTGGATGAAATTAATATTGCTTTAAAAATGGCTTATTTACAAATAGAAGAAGTTTTAGCAGGTTTAGCAGAGAAACCGCCTCATAAACACGTAATTCTCACAGGGAGAGGCGCACCCGCAGCGTTAATTGAACGTGCAGACTTAGTAACAGAAATGACATTAGTTAAACATCCCTTCCGTGACCAAGGCGTAAAAGCTCAACCCGGAATCGAATTTTAATTCAGTGTGAAACCTGAAGTCTGAAATGTTTATGACATCAGAGATTTCAGACTTCATACTTTTATATTGCATTTTGACACATCTGTAGAATGCGGCGATCGCCAGAACTAATAGATTGAATAGGATGATAATCTTGTAATGCTACAGAGTAAGCATAATTATTGAATTCATCATCAGAAACCGATGGAATTGTACTAGTTGTAGCCACATCTGATGTACTGACATCATCTGGAGAGCCATTGACAGTCATTGCTAACTCACCAGATTTATCAATTGTGCCTTGAAAACAACTAAACTCAGAACTAGGCATATATAAAGCACCAACTACTTTACCTTGCCGTTTCTGAAAAACGATATAACCTTGACCGATTTGGTTTGGTGTTGGTGATTGTCCATAAAGATATACCCCATCTGTTGTGGGAATATTTCCTCTAGTCATTACTCCGGCTTCTTTGCCAGCTTTTTGATAGTGTCTTGGGGATATATCTCTAGATTCAGACTCTATAGTTTCACGCTCAAAAGCTACTGTTTGCTGTTGACTACGCTGTTCCCGAATTTCTCTCAACCGCGACAACAAAGAATTATCAGAACTAACATAGTGATGATTTGTTAATCTAGAAAAATCACCATTCAAAGAGGCGGAACTTGTTACATTTTGTAACTGTTTGCTGAATACAGGTTTAGTCTGCTCACTAACAACACCAACGGTTAAAACTAAGCCAACAATAGAAATTGTTAACTGCCGAGGGGATAAGAATTTAGAAATATTGTTAAGCACCCGACCACTCCTGTTACGAAATTAACTGTCTCCTCTACGACTCACTTAAACCATAACCAATTGTCTATCGTTCAAGGTTCCGTCGATGGTTTGATTTAAATGTCTCAAAATAAAAACTCGTCAAAAAAAGAAGCTTTTTAGAATATTTGACGATAATTTCACATTATCATTACTTAAATAAATGACTCTTCACCCAACAGAATCACCCAATCGGGTGATGTAAATCTGAAATGCAATCTTTCGATGATTTTTGAGAGCTTCTCCTTTACAAATATTGATATTTTGCTCGCCGATTGATTTAACTATAATTAGCTACAACAGCCAAGCTCTGCATTCCGCAAACGATAAAAATTTGATTTGTCGGGTGAAAAGTAGAGGTTAGGGTAGGGGCTAGAGGTTAGAGGCTAAGGATAATTATTTAGAGCATATTTCATCTGAATGAGGTACATTTTTCTAGCCTCCAGTCTCTAGCCTCTCTCACCTTAAAATGTGTACTGCACACAACTGAGAAACGGTTTATTATGATATCTGCTGACAACACTGCTGAACTGTTGACAACTCCACCTTTAGAAAATGGCGATAGGCTCACCCGTGCTGAATTTGAGCGTCGCTACCATGCTATGCCGCATCTCAAAAAAGCAGAATTAATCGAAGGAGTTGTTTACGTGGCATCCCCATTAAGAATCAAAAGTCATGGAGAACCCCATGCCTACATTATGGCTTGGTTAGGAGTTTATAAAGCAGCCACACCAGGCGTAGGTTTTGCTGATAACAGCACTGTTTTATTAGATGCGGATAATGAACCTCAACCAGATGCGTTACTGAGAATCGAACAAGGTGGACAGTCACGCATTACCGAAGATGATTATGTGGAAGGTGCGCCAGAATTAATTGTGGAGATTGCTGCTTCTAGTGCTTCTTATGATTTGCATGAAAAACTGAAAGTCTATCGCCGCAATCAAGTACAAGAATATTTAGTTTGGCGAGTTTACGATCGCCAACTTGATTGGTTTAGATTAAATGAGGGTGAGTATCTTCAACTTGCACTAAATTCTTATGATGTAATTTGCTCTCTAGTCTTTCCAGGGTTATGGTTAGCAAAGTCAGCATTATTATCAGGAGACTTAGCTCAAGTATTAGCCACTTTACAGCAAGGTTTATCGACTCCTGAACATCAGAGTTTTGTAGAGAAATTATCTAGTGAGCATCCAAACTAAAATTTTGAGTATTACGTGTAAACTTAAGGCTCAATTTAACCAACGCCAAAACCTGTATACTGCCTCACCAATGGTTCATGAAATGCTAATACAATATCTTCTTTCGGCACTCCTAAATTAACTAATTCATTAGCAATGCCAATCTCAGTACCGTCATGCTGTATCCAAATTTTGTCATTTTTGATATCAATATGTAACACACAGCCATGCTGCCGTCGTCTATTTTTCCACCCAACATACATCAATTGATAGTGGTTGCGAACGGTATCAAAAATTAATTGCTGTTCGATTTCATCTTTGGCTGAATCTAGATTGGCATATTCTGTTATGGCTTGTTGAACATATTTCTGATATTGCTCTAGCTTTTCCATTCTACAATTACCTCCTGAATTGGATCATAAATTATTAATTTAAGTTGATAACGTTGAATAACCGTTTTGATAAACTGTAACTGAAAAAAAGCTTGATAAACTCCTAATGGTACAGCCAAATATAAAATTCTATCTGGCTCTTTTTGTTCTAACGCAAGATGATAATTAAGGAATTGACCAATCGCTAAATGAAAATCATACATATTTGATGCGCCGATAAAACTTTTAATTTCAACTGCTATTTTTTCTCCTGCTCTTTCAGCAGCTAAAACTTGTTCTGCCCCCAAGTCAATATACATTTCAACATCACCGACTTCAATTTTGAGAGGGTCATTCGTAATTATCCATTCTTCTTTTTCTAACCCTTTCTTAACCGCGTCATGAAAAATGTCTTTAGCAGCCATTAACTTAAAATATAGTGATTTTATCCAAATAATAATACAAATATCGCACTCTATTTTGACACAAAAAATCGCCCCCTGAATTCAGGAGGCGCATCACCGTTATTTAATTATTAACTAGCAACGTATTCTTTAACGTTGGCGCGGCGGCGGCGCAGATGAGCTAAGGCTTGGTGTTCGAGTTGACGAACACGTTCGCGGCTAAGATTTAATCTTTCACCAACTTTCGCCAAGGATAGTTCGTTACCATCCTCTAAACCAAAGCGTAGGGCTACAACTTCCCGTTGTTGGGGTGTGAGTTCAGCTAACAAGGTGTTGAGGTCTTGGCGCAAGAATTCTTGGGTGGTGTAATATTCTGGGGATGGCCCATCATCTTCCAACATTTCTTGCAGTTCGGTGTCTTGGTTGTCACCGACGCGCACATCTAAAGAAACTGGTTGACGTGCCATATTCAGATATTCCCGAATTTGGGCTGGTTCTAATTCCAGTTCTTTGGCGATTTCGGCGGGTGTAGGAGAACGCCCCAAGGTTTGGGCTAATTCGCGCTGCACTTTTTTGATTTTGTTCAGTTTTTCGGTAATGTGAATCGGTAAGCGAATGGTGCGGCCTTGTTGAGCGATCGCACGGGTAATTGCTTGGCGAATCCACCAGTAAGCGTAGGTTGAGAATTTATATCCCCGCATCGGGTCAAATTTCTCTACTCCTCTTTCTAACCCAAGTGTTCCTTCTTGGATTAAATCGAGAAATTCCATGTTACGCTTTTGGTATTTCTTGGCGATCGCGACAACTAAGCGCAAGTTCGCCTCAATCATTTTTTGCTTGGCGCGTTTACCTTGAGCTACCGTTTGTTTGACTTCGGTTTCTGATTGTTTAACATGGTTCGCCCATTCTGGTAAACTCGGTTCGCGGTGCAATTTCTTCGCCAAAGCTTCTTTTGCTTCGACTAGTGTCATCATTTGTTGCACCTGCTTCCCAAAGACAATTTCTTGCTCACGGGTTAGCAGTGGTACACGACCAATTTCCCGCAGATAGGTTCGCACCATATCAGCCGTGAATTTGGTGTTCAGGTTTTCAGTTTGGGTGTTAACAGTAGGCATTGGTGCGTTGTCCTCTACTCCGTAAACACAATGAATCTTTAATAACTAGAAAAATTAATTAGGAAAGGCTATCTATAAAAACCGAAATCAGGTGGTTTCTAGGGATGGCTGATTTAGAAATTTGTTCCCTCTGCTCCTCTACTTGCGGTCGCCGAGCGAAGTCGAGGTGCTGCTCCCTCGTTCTGGCTTCCATAACTGATGAACGGCTATATAAGAATAATTCAGTTCACATACTTGAGATTCCAGAAGATGAGTGTTTGAGATAGGTTCCCCCTACCCTCCCTAAATTGTTAGGTCTTTTTAAAAGCACATTGGGTTGTTTTCAAGAATTCTTCTTTATCTTCAGTTGCGCTCGGCTACTGGTAAATCCGAAGTCGGTATGAGTTTTACTTGCTTTTATCTTAGGACAAATCAGGCGGATAGTAAAGTAGTCTACAGAAGGAGAAAACTATAATCCAAAAGTAGTTAATTACAAAAAAAATTTAAACTTCCTTAGAGTGCTTACTATACCTATAGTGACGGCAAAATCCCCTCTCATGTTGCCTATCGTTAGGGAGAAAACCGAACTCTCTGGGCATATTTTTGGAGGGATGTTACGAATTGGTCAATGGTCATTAGTCATTTGTCATTGGTTCACAATCATCTTGAACAAAGGACGAAAGACAAAGGACAATTTAAAATCCCAAATCAGCTTTAGCTAGTTCTGCTGCGGCGAATACTTCTGCGTCTGGCTTTTCTTCCCAAGCCGGATCGCCGATTTCGGCATAGAAAGTAGCATCGTAAGGACGAGTACGCACAACTACTGGCATGGGAACGGCATGACCTAAAATCAAGGCTTGTTGTTTTGAGTCTAATTTCGCCAGTACCGATCGCAGTCCACCTGCGCCAGATACACCCGTAAAAATGGCATCGATGTCTTTTTCGTCGTTGAGTAAGGCTGTGATTCGAGTACCAATCTGGGACATAACTTCATTATCTATCCCTGACGGTCGTTGATCAACTACTAGCAACGTTACGAAATATTTTCGCAGTTCCCGCGCGATCGTGCCGAAGATGGTACTTTGGACAATTGCCGGGTCAAGAAAACGATGCGCTTCTTCAATGGTAATCATCAAAGGTGTGGGGCGATCGTTGGGGTTTTTGCTTTGCAAGAATTTATCAGCTTTGCGGACATAATGCTCATGTATACGTCTGGTGATCATATTTGTCACCAACATATAAGAGAGCATGTTTGACTGGGAACCAAATTCTACCACGACATTCTTGCCAGCCTCTAAAGATTGTAAGATTTTATTAATGTAGTTGTGGGGGCAAACTGCCCGCATATACTTCAAACCGTCTAGGCGCAAGAGTTTGCGTTGCAAGGCCATAATCGAGCCTTTGTGTCCCCGCTTTTCTTCGCAGAACATTTCGATTTCTTCGTTCGTCATGTTCAGCAGTTGCACAATCCAAGCTTTGTTGAATTCGCTGTAGAGAATATTGGCATTGTCTAACGCGGCTTCTGACAGTCCTAAATCACGACTACATAATTTAATATCTTCAACTTCGATTTGTTCATAACTAAGATATAGTTCCTGAGAATCGCGCACACCCCGCCGCTTAGTTGATTCAGGATCAAGGGTGTAAACTTCCACTTTCCCCGGAAATAATTGCTTTAAACCTTTAACAGTATTGACATTTTTACCTTCGGCGACGGCTTCCCAACCGTATTCTGAGTGCATATCAAAAATCAAGTTTACCGCCGCGTTTTTGCGAATCACCCCAGCCAACAGCAAGCGGGTGAGAAAGGATTTACCTGTACCGGACTTACCAAAAACGCCGTTACTGCGTTCAACAAACCGATTTAAATCAATGCACACAGGTACATCCATATCTAATGGTTTACCAATGGCAAAATTCTTTCTTTGGATGTCATCTTCCCAACCAAAGACGCGGCGAAAATCTTCTTCACTCGCGTCGAAAACTTGGCTAAAGTGACTGGGAATAGTTTTGACTGGAAGTAATTCCATCGTTGTACTAGTTTGGGGTTGAAATGAAGCCAAACCCGTAGTTGATGGGACAAAAGGATTTGCAGATTTGCCGTTAGTGGAAGAAAAAGACTCATTAGATTCGGGGGTAAACATCAACATCGGCGCTAAGGCGATGGTTCCATAAGTACCGCTTCCGGCTAAGACATCTCGTAAAAAAGTATCTTCCCAACTGGGCGGATTAGCAATAATCCGGGCGTTAGCTGTGCCGAGGGATACATCTGTCAGCATACAGAAAAACCGCGATCGCATCCCTTGGACAACTAAAAACTTACCCACCCGCATATCTTCTACAGAAATATCCGGGTGTAGTCTTACTTCTAATCCACCAGTTAGTGAGCCTTGGATTACCGAACCTAATGGTTTTACCAATTTGTCATTCATCAGTTATCAGTTATCAGTTATCAGTTATCGGTTATCAGTCAACAGTTATCAGTTATCGGTTACATACACTTGATAACTGTTCACTGTTTGCTGTTAACTGATTTCAGCACTAATCAATTTGAATCGAAGTTGGTGCTGAACCTGCGGGAGAAGCACCGATTAATGGCTTACGAAATTGAGCATACAGGCGATCGCGCCATTCAAAGAATAATTGATAATCGGGGTTATTTGCTATGGTTGGCACGCCTTGACCTCTTAAACTAGCTGGTAAATCTAGATAAGCGCCTTCGGGAAACTTCAATAATATTGATAACCCAGCCACGGCTAAGTCAGCTAAAGTTGGTTCATCTCCTGTGAGATAAGGACTATCTGTCAATAATAAAGTTAGTGCTTCTAGGTCTTGTTTTAAATCAGCGATCGCCCCTTTCACTACATCTGGGCTATATCCTACACCCAAACCCAAGACAGTCAAAATATCGCTGGGTACGCCTTCAACTAAACTACGGAATATATCTGGTGTGGATGTGGGTAATAAGGATTTGCGAAAATTTTGATCCTGACTAATCGCAGCAAAAAGAGCTTTTCTACCTTTAATCCCGATTGATTCATCTGCCCATTCTTCAATTAATAAGGTTAAAGCTTTTTGCTTGGGATTTTGTGGTATGAGTGGGCGTTCTGGATATTTTGCGTCTACATACTTCGCTATTTCTGTAGAATCAACAATATATCGATTACCATCCTTTAATACTGGCACTTGCCTTTGACCAGTGAGGCGAAATAATTCTATCTGTCCAATACCGGGTGTGACTTCAATTTTCCGGTATTCTAAACCTTTGTAATCGAGAATTAACCGCACTTTTTCTGAGTATTGTGACAGTTCCCATTGGTATAATTCCAGCATATTATATCCCTGATTACTGAGTGAGAAAATAACTCTCTAATTTTATCTTCACTTCTCGAAAATTTGGCAAGTTAAAATAAAATCTATCCCGGAAATATGGCTATAAGTGGTAATTTTGGCTAATAGATTTTGAGGTAATTTTAAATTGTCTTGGTCAATATTTTTCGGAGTGAGCTATTTTGCTAAATTAGATAAGTTATTCTGTATCAGTTCCCCGACTGCTTATAGAAATGAAATATCTATAATTGTTCCTAAATGATTTGCAAATTTGCCACTTTTGCTATTAATATATTTATTTGCTCACAGTTTAATAGTACAAAAAATAAAATTTATCTTAAAAATCTTCCTTTTCAAGTTAGATTTTTTGGGTGGCAAAGTGATATAAGTCTTTATGTAAACTGTGTGAAATCAAAACAAACAAAATTTATGAAGGGGAATTACAGCAAGTTATTGACGAATATAGCAAGTATGGCAGGATTAGCAGGGATGAGTTTCCTTGTTACTTTACCATCACAAGCTAAAGAAGTGCTAAACCCCAGCCCCAGCATTTTTAGCGAAGCTCCTTACAATCGCAGTCAACGGATACAGGCAAATGCTAGTTATACACCAGTTCAGCCTGCGATCGCTACAGATAAAAACAACACTCGTCCCAAAACTGTAATTGCTCAAACACCTACAAACAGAGGGCTAAATCCCCGTCCTAGCATTTTTGATGAGCCTCCTTATAACCGTGGTAGTCGGACTGAAGCAGCCCCCGTCACACCACCAGCAGAAACACCTGCAACAGAAACACCAGCGCCATCTTCCACCAATGAAACCAGCGATTCTAATAAAACAGTTGTAGCATTAGCGGAATCGAGCAGTTCTTTTAAAACCCTGACCGCAGCTTTAAAAGCGGCTGGATTGATAGATACTCTGCAAGGTGCAGGGCCTTTCACCATTTTTGCTCCTACTGATGAAGCCTTTGCCAAATTGCCCAAGGAGGCTTTAAACGACTTGTTGAAGCCGGAAAATAAAGAAGTGCTGGTGAAAATCTTGACTTACCATGTTGTAGCGGGCAAGGTATTGTCTTCTGATTTAAAATCTGGTCAAGTTACCAGTCTGCAAGGAGATCCCATTGCAGTGAAAGTTGATGCCGATGGGGTAGTAGTCAATGATGGCAAAGTTACTCAGCCAGATATTCAAGGCAGCAACGGTGTAATTCATGTCATCGACACTGTGATTTTACCACCTAGCTTGTAGTTTCCAGGGCGTTAAGACTGGGTGTAAGGGTATAAGGGTGTGGGGTGTAGAAAGTACACTTTTCCACCTCACACCTTATACATTGTTTTCTGTCCATTCTGGCGCGATCGCGGGTTAAAAGCTTTGTGGTATCTAAGTTTGATTATTTACAATGTCCTAAACAACTTGGCTACTGCTATAACTTAGGTCAAAAATTAGAGAAAATCTAAGAAACAGTAGAGGCTGATTAACAGTAATAATAAAGCGGTGAAGCGAGAAACTTGGGCTTCTGGTGAGGGTGCGATCGCTTCTCGGACTAACATAGATATAGCTGCTCCAATGGCATAACTCAGGCATAGGAGCATATAAGGTAATTCTTGGGTAAACCCCCAAATACCGAGCAGTAATAACGTCAGCACTAGCATGACAAACTCGATAAATCGGGCTGGTTCGTATTGACTAGACAAAAATACACTGTTGAAGCAAAAGCGCCAAAATCTCATACTCAATCAAGCAAATAAATTTCAGGGCGCGGTGCTACACGCCCCTACTGTTTATTTTCGGGGAAAACTAGCGCACACCCGTTTTAATTTGTCCTGTGCCGTTTTTCTTTGCAGAATCTTCTTCTGGCAACTCTACGCCAAAAACGCGAGCAAAAACTTTTTCGACTTTGTAGCCAGAATCAATCGATTCTAGAGGATCTTTCCGCAACCTGTGACGCAGACACAAAGTAATCACCCGGCGGATATCATCAAGGGTGACTTCTGTACGTCCTTCAAAGGCGGTTAATGCTTTGGCTGCACGGTTGGTAACAATATCACCCCGCAAACCATCCACATCTAACTCTGAACAAACTTCCGAAATTTTCACCCGCAAATCATAGTCAATTTTGACTTCTGGTAACAGCGTTTGAGCATTGACTACTTTTTGTTGCAGTGCTTCTTGCTCAGTTTTGTGCTGTGCCAAAAATGCTGGCGGGTTTTGGTCAAATTCCGAGCGTTGTTCGACAATTTGCACCCGCAAGGCTGGTTCTTTCACCGTGTGAATTTCGGCGTGCATTCCAAAACGGTCGAGTAACTGGGGACGTAATTCGCCTTCTTCCGGGTTTCCCGAACCGACAAGCACAAACCGCGCTGGGTGACGGATGGAAATACCTTCCCGTTCTACGGTGTTCCAGCCACTAGCCGCCGAGTCGAGTAACACGTCTACGAGGTGGTCATCAAGCAAGTTGACCTCATCCACGTAGAGAATACCGCGATTCGCTTTTGCCAATAGTCCTGGTTCAAAAGCTTTCACACCCTCAGACAAAGCTTTCTCGATGTCGATAGTACCGCATACCCGGTCTTCTGTAGCGCCCAAAGGCAGGTCAATCATTTGTACCTTTCTATGGTCTACAGGAACTTCCCCACCCTGTGCTACTGTTTGGCGGACTTCATCGCTCATCAAGTCGGGGTCGCTGGGGTGACTATTGAAGGGGTCATTAGCAACTACAGGGATTTCTGGCAACAAATCCGCTAATGCCCGGATAGTAGTTGTCTTGCCGGTACCGCGATCGCCCATAATCATGACACCACCGATTTTGGGATCAATCACGTTCAACAGCAGCGCCAGTTTCATTTCTTCCTGGCCCACAATTGCCGTAAATGGAAATACCACGCGACGCGCACTTGCCGTGGATTGAGCAGTTGGAGTCACTAAATTACCTTAATAACTTTTTTTATTACAGTTCTTTATTGTGCCACAGTTGGGGGCGGGGGGAATAGCCTGGATTTCTCTCTTGTGAGAAATCCAGGGGTGTGGGAGGGGTGGGAAGTGTGGGAGGGGTGGGAGGTGTGGGAGGATGGTGAAGAAATCTTTCCCCTCTCTCCCCACACTCCCCACACTCCCCTCTCTCTCCACACCCGCTACCCATACGTGAGAAATTCGGGAATAGGGAATCGGGAGTGATAGACAATCCTTGTACGTAAGTCTTCTTAAGTAAATATCGGTATTTTTTCAACTACGTAATAATATTTAAATTATTCTCAAAGCGCGAAGTCAATGATTTTGTCAGTTGGGGTTTGTACTGATAGTTTTATTATCGGAAATTACTGTGATCACAACAAAATGTGACTTAAATCACAGTTTTTGTGTAACTAAAATCACAAGCATCTACGGTGTGATATCAATCAATCTGAACGCGAAATATTCCACACTAGATATATTAAGTTGCTGATGATGCCCTAATTACAATGATTCGCGCACTCGTGGAATCTGCTTTTCAAACTGGATATCTTAGTGTTGAATCGGAGGGTCTGCTCCATCAAGTCCTAGCGACTAAATGCTATCAGTCTGAAGACTTGTTAGTGTTGGCAGACCTATATGATGCGGTTCAAGCAGGTAAAATCAAGCGAGAAGGTTCTTCAGCGCGACTGATAGAATTTCTTACCCAGTACAAATCCAATTAAAACGAGGGGTTTGAGGAATAATGTAGGTAAGCAAAACCCTTACACCTCTCTACCCAGACACCCTAACACCCCATTTCATAGTATGGAATTTCCCCGGTAACAACCTAAAAATTTAAAACTCATTAAGATGTTGTTGTTGAAAACCATGAAGGCAAGCAAAATAATGAGTTAAGATCAAATACACAGGGGTAAAAGTACAGCAGATTCCCCAGACTTCCTAGTAATGCCCATGACTACAAGTAGGCAACTTAAACAACCGCAATCACCGCTTGTTTTGGAGTATTTATTATTACATAATGATAGGAAAGACTCACCAGCAGCTATTAAACTGGTTAGGACAAATCCCGGATTGTGTGACTTCTCTGAAGTAGACATTCTCTCTTACAACCCTGAAGGAGATTGTGTTTAACGGGTGCAGTAGCTACTGGTTTATGACCTAAAATTTACCTAGATGGTCATTAAAGGCACTACATTCTTAACCGTGACACTCACTTTTTCTAGGGATGTAAACTCTTGGGGTAACACCCAAATTTTTTCAGGTTTAACGTACGTTGTTTAAAAAGGCAGAAGCAGTACATGCTACACCGCAAGATTTATCAACTGTGTTGCGATGGGCGGGAGGTATGTGTTTTCTTGCGGGACCAGCAACGCTGGATCGAACGAGCCCGCATCATCGACATAGAGGGAGATTTGGTGACGCTACGCTATGAAACGGATGAGGAAGACGAAGTTTGTTCTTGGGAAGAAATGGTTCGCCTCGAAAGTATTGGCGCTGTCACTCAAAAGTTAGCTTCCGTACCAAGGGGTAATGTCGAACCTCTCTTAACTGAAGATTGTCCTGAAGCTGAACGCATCCGTAATCGTTTTACCGACTCCAACCCTGATTAACCAAAAGCACAGTCCTAAGTCCTGGGTGAAAGAGATTAATTTCTCTTGACTCAGGACTCGGTTGTTGATGGGCGTTCAAAAGCGGGACAGTAACCTTCCAGGGTGACTTTAAAGTTATATAAGGGTGAGACAGGGTTCCAACAACGCTGTCCCCTTTGATGTCGGCAGGTACCACAGCAATCAATATCTGATAAAGTATAGCGATCGCCACTTTGATTTAGTAATTCTCTTTGGGATAATCCACGTAAGACAATTTCTTCTCCTTGCCAACGCGCTTCAATTAAGCCTGTATCGGCAAACTCCCGCCAACGCGGGTCTTCGGTAATCGCTTCGGGTAAAGTAATGGTGATGACTGTGGCTAATTCTGTCAGTTCACCTTCGTAGTTCGTTTCAGGTGCGGCTGGTTGAACAAATGTTTCCCCAATTGGTAGTTCTACTAAGGTGTTAGCTGCTGGTGAGTGGACGTGATAGCGGTTTTGCAATTCCTCTAAGCTTGTGAGATCAGCTAAGTAAGCTGCTGAACCATGAACGAATAAGACATGCTGGGGGCGCAAGTTGTGAATTAACTGAGTTGTACCAGGGCCATCACTATGTTGAGCCAGCAAGTAACTTTCCGCAGTGGTAGAAGTTAAGTTTTGTTTGTTAATTTTTATATCAATTTTTTCTGGTACCAGAATCAGCCAAGGGCCTGTATTGGGTTGACAATATTCACTTAAATCAGTATTGGAGTCTGTAAGCACAATACAGGGTGACTTCCCCACAACAGCGCGTTGTTCTGGTTGCAAGCGCCGGACTCGCGGACGTACCCGTTCATCCCAAAATAAGGGTTGATGGCGGGCAAAGTTCTGCACAGAGGGAGGAAGATAAGGTAAGAGTTCTAAATAAGCATCGCAACCTTGAGCTACAGTACCATCTACCCAAATGTCTAAATCTCGCCCAGTGAAGTGATGATGACTCCGCAGTAGCATTAATAGTTCTTGTCCTAAACCTAATGCGGGTGTGGGGAGAAGTACAGTGTGAGAGTCTGCTATGGCGCGATTAATTCTTTCCGCTAGTTGGTTTTCTTGGTTGCGGCGGTGGGGATGACGTGATGTCCCGTAAGTACCTTCAATGATTAACACATTCACATCTAATCCCCGCAGTTCTTCTAAGCGCAAACCTTCAACTAAGCGGGAATTGGAGAGGAAAAAGTCACCTGTGTAAAGTACTTTATAAGCGCGATGTTCGGTGGTGTAGGTGAGTAAAATTGCTACAGCCCCCGGTAAGTGTCCGGCGGGAAATAACTCTACGACTAAACCTTCTTGCAATTCTACGGGCGATCGCAACGGCAGCGCATGACACAATTGGGGAGTATCTTTGAGGTTTTGTTCTGGCCAGTTTAATGGCAATAATTTTGTAGTGACTTCACTGGCATATATGGGTAAAAGCGGGAAAGCTTTATGTAATGCCAACACACCTCTAGCATGATCTGGGTGAGCATGACTGATCAATACAACATCTGCGGGTAAGGGTGAACTTCCTCGCCGTGGTGACTTGGTTAACCCCTTTTGCAGTGACGCAATATCCTCCATTCCACAATCTAGCAGAATGCGATGCGGCCCCATTTTGACCAGTAAACATACACCCTCATCATTATGCTGGACACTATAAGGAAAACAGTTTAATTCAACATTTGTTTCCTCAGTATCAAAGCGAGAGGATGCCGACAGATTATCCCTCATGCTTTCCCCCCTCCAACCTAATCACCTTTGACCCATCGCAAAAGCTTGAGTTTTGGAGATTTTGCTTTTGTGACACAGGGCTAAGTTTTGGACTGCGCCCATATACCCTGAAATTAAGGATTTTTGATTGGAGAGAACGCCTTTGACAAACCTAGATTGGTTTGCAAAAGTTAGGCATGATTTACATAGAAAAAGTTCTGAGTGCTGAGTAACAAGATTACTCATCAGTCTCCGGTTTCTTTTTCGTTTATGACTGCTAGTTAATGTGCAGAGCCATTGCCATGATAGTTCTCTGAATCATAAAATCCATTTTTCGTACCAAAAAATAGGCACGCAACACTAAACACTACTGTTAATCCAGCCAGGATTAGTTTGACATCCATTGTCTACTACCCTCTATAAAAGACTTTCCTATCTTAATAGAATGATTCTACAGACAAGCAGAATCACTAGAAAATCTTTACTATGCTGGGGTTGATGGTGCAGTAAGTAGATTTACTCTTATGAGACAAATTCTAAAACGTTTCGGTACACCTGTCCATCTATTAACCTGAGCAGATTTTATTACTGCAAAAGTACTTTTGTACTATTTTAACATATAACAACCACTGGTAATTATAAATACTTTTATCTCTCACTTTACTTATATAATTTTGATGTCTAATAGTTTATGTACTTTTGGTTAGTATATTAATATTTTATATACAAATATCTTATCTACTAAGCATCTAAATGTTTAGACATTTTGCTATTCAGATGTTTAAATGTTTGAATTGTGTAAAATCTTGGCAGGTAAATAAAATGATCATCACCGTAGCCGCATTTAAAGGAGGGGTAGGTAAATCAACAACAGCGTTGCATTTAGCTACATACTTGCAAAACAAAGCTGACACACTATTGGTAGATGGAGATTTAAACCGTAGTGCTTTAGATTGGTCTAACCGGGGTTGTTTACCGTTTAAAGTTGCAGATGAAGCGCAAGCAGTGAGTTTGGCTAAACTTTATGAACATATAGTAATAGATACCCCAGCCAAACCGGATGCAGATGAATTAAAAACCCTAGCGAAAGGTTGTGATTTATTAGTTATACCAACAACTCCCGATGCGATCGCACTAGCCGCAACCTTACAAATGGTAGAGTCATTGCAAAAACTCAAAACCAACTACCGAATTTTGCTCACCTTGATTCCACCATTACCGAATAAAGCAGGCGAAGAAGCGAGAACAACCTTATTAAGTGCTGGTTTACCTATATTTCAAGCAGGAATCCGGCGACTGGCTGTATTTCAACGTGCAGCTTTAGAAGGAGTTCCTGTAAATGCTGTGAAAGATCCTTACGCTCAAATTGCTTGGCGGTGTTACGCTGAAGCCGGAAAAGAAATATTGAAATAATTAAAATGAATAACAAGAAAAAGACTAGTCGGTTTGATGATTTAATTGATGCTGCCCGTAGTCGTCAACTCAGAGATAAATTGCCAAATGTTGACGATAAACCAACATCTCCTACTAAAAGTACAGACCCAGATTATACCCGTACAACTATTTATTTGCCTAAACAATTACACCGCCAACTCAAAGCCGCCGCAGTCTCTCAAGAACGGCAAATGAGTGATATTGTGACGGAATTAATTGAACAATGGCTGTTAACTCAATCTGGTTAAGTGGCGAAAAATCAAGGGTTTGTGTAAGGGTGTATGTATCCACAACCCTTACTTCCCATACTGTTCGGCTAATGCTGACAGCGCAGCCATTTCGCCGAACATAGAGTATAATATCTGGCTTGATGATGAGTTACTTGTAAGTATATATTCTTAATTGAGCGAGATTCTTTATGGGAATGATCTTATTATTGATTTTAATCGTTTGGGCTGTTGTAGTTTTTGTAGGATTGTCCTCGGTTTTAATCTCATTTATTAGTTGTCGTCATGTGCCAGGATACCGAAATATTGCTATTATTAGCGCAGTTTTTATCCCTGCAATTCTTCTGTATTTAACCTTCTTGGATATCTCACTCAATAAACCTACTCCCAGCCCAACTTATGATATTCAACTACTGGCGATTATTGTTTGGTCTAAAACTTTTTTAATTTGCTTTTTGGGCGGTTTTGTAACTGCGGCAATTTCTGTATTTAAATCTAATGCTATACGTCGTTTCTCAGCTATTAGTTGGGGTTTTATGATTTCATCTCTTGCGGCTTCTACATTTGTGTTTATCAAATTTTGATGTACATCCTGAGAATTTTAAACAGTGTACTGACTCTACAAACATCAACCAAGATGCTTGTAATGCGAAAAGTGTTTAGTTACTCGCAACCAAGCTGCTTCTAATTGTGATTCTAGGTTCACTAATCAATCTCCAACAACTAAATCACTATCTCAAAGCTTTTTCAATTCTGCGGTCAGGTATTAGCCAGATAATGGCAACCAGAACATATAATGCACAGCCGAACCAAGAGTTGACAAAGGATAGAAGAATTGCAACCGCATAAATCAACAAGGATAGTTTGCCTTTCCAATCTCTTCCAACGGCGGTTGCGAGTGTTGAATCTTTACCGTGATGAGAAATTAAGGCGCGGGTGAGAATAAAATAAGCGATCGCAGCCATGAAAAGAACTACACCATAAAGGGCAACTGGCAAGTTTGTAAAGTTTTCTCCCATCCAAGCTGTAGCAAAGGGTATTAAAGATAACCAGAACAACAAATGCAAGTTAGCCCATAATGTCCGACCGTTCACTTGTCTAACGGCCTGTAGTAAGTGATGGTGGTTGTTCCAATAGATACCGACGTTGACGAAACTTAAGAGGTAGCTAAGAAATATTGGAATTAGTGGACGGAGTGCGCCTATTTCAGCCCCATGAGGCACTTTTAACTCCAACACCATAATAGTGATGATGATTGCGATTACACCATCGCTAAATGCTTCTAATCGCCCTTTTCCCATCGGTTTATCAGGTGGTTTTGCTATGCTTCTGTAAATTACCTTGTTGGTAAGCTGACAGCAAGTATTTGACGAAAAAGTTTAGAGTTGCGGAAGTTGAATTTTTTGTGTCTCACGCAGAGACACGGAGGCGCAGAGAGGAATGACCGCAAATTTACTCAAATCGCCCAAATAACCGATACAATCGTTTAAATAGATTCTAAAATTATATTTAAGCGATCGCTATGGTAACTACATCTAATGTGCAGGTAACTGTTTCCCTGACAGAGTTGGGTTTGGATGATGAAGAATTGCAAGCCCAAGTACAAAATTTGCTTCCCCAGTTGCGCGAGGTGGATGGGGTAGAGGATGCAGATTTAGTTGCGGTGACGGATGTACCAGAAGGTTCTAAGGCTTTGGGTGGGTTTTTGTTGGGGTTTTTGAATGCAGAGGTTAACCCCAAAAACTTGAAAGCTTTGTTTGGGTTTCTGGGCGATCGCTTTGGCAACAAACCAATTAAAATTTTGGTGAAAGCGCCTGACGGTAGAGAAATCAACATCGAAGCCAGCAGCCGCGAAGAATTTGACTTTGCTTACCAAAAAGCCCAGGAATTTCTCAACAACTCGTCAAACAGCAACAATGGCTAAGGTAGCACTGCTAATTGGGATTAGTGAATATCAAGAACCAACATTAGCACCGCTACCCAAGGCTGTGGAAGATGTGGAGGCGATGCGGCGTGTGTTAGAGAACCCGGAAATGGGTGATTTTGATGATGTCACGGTGCTGAAAAATCCCAAGCGTCAGGAATTGGAAAGGGAAATTTATAACTTGTATGCTAATCGTCAAAAAGATGATTTAGTACTTTTGTATTTTTCTGGTCATGGGGTGACGGTTGAAAATGGTGATTTTTACTTCTCGACTTGCGAAACTCAAAAAAATCAAAATAAACTGCTGCCATTCACAGCCGTAGCTGCCACAAGTGTACACCGATGGATGAATGAGAGTAAATCTAAGCGCAGGGTTGTAATTTTAGATTGCTGCTTTAGTGGTGCTTTTGCCAAAGGTTTGACAGCTAAAGATATTGGTACGATTGACCTGCAACAGCAATTAGGTGGTGAAGGAACAGCAATTCTCACGGCTTCCACTTCTACACAATATGCTTTTGCATCTGATGATTTAGACTTGTCGATTTACACTCAATATTTAGTAGAAGGCATAGAAAAAGGTGCAGCCGATAAAGATGGCGATGGTTTAATTGCGGTGGATGAGTTGCATGACTACGCTAAAACCAAAGTCCAAGAAGCATCTCCCGCGATGACACCGGAATTTTATCCTTTTAAAGATGGTTTTCGGATTTTTCTGGCGAAGTCGCCCAAGGATGATCCTCAGCTGAAGTATCGTCAGGAAGTGGAACGCCGCATCAATCAGGGCAAGTTTACGATACCTGCTCGTCGGCTGTTAAACTCATTACGTCTCCAGTTGCGGCTTGATGCTGATGTGGCTGATGCAATTGAAGCGGAAGTTAAAAAACCATATCTGGAATATCAGCGTAAATTAGAAGAATATGAAGCAACGCTGGTTGAAACAGTTGAAATTGAACCAACCCTGAGTGAAAGAACGCTCAACGATTTAAGAGATTATCAGCAACATTTAGGTTTACGAGATGAGGATGTTGCACCGATAGAAGAAAAGATAATTGGACAAGCAAAACCGTCTGTGGTTGTGGAAGAATTACCTGACGCGGCGTATTCTTCAAACCTAACCCCCAACCCCTTCCCTACTAGGGAAGGGGAGCAATATTTTATAACCTTACCTCCTCCACCGGGCTGGAGGGAAGGGGAGCAAGATTCAAAACCTCTCCCCGCAATGGGGAGAGGTTTGGAGAGGGGTTCTACGTTACAAGAAGCTATTCAAACCAATCAGTTTGATTTTGAAACGGTGAAAGTAGACGCTAAAGGACAAATCATCAACCGCAGCCAGGGACGCGCCGAGTTTTTTGCTGAAAAGTTGGGTAATAGGGTAATTCTAGAGATGGTGTCCATTCCTGGTGGTACATTCCTCATGGGTTCGCCAGAAAGTGAGGAAGGACGAAGTGACGATGAAAGTCCACAGCATAATGTCACTGTTCAACCCTTTTTTATGGGTAAGTTTCCCGTCACTCAAGCTCAATGGCAAGCCATTGCGGGGTTTGATAAGGTAAATATTGATTTAAACCCCGACCCATCCCGTTTTAAGGGTGCTAACCGCCCTGTAGAATGTGTTTCTTGGGATGATGCGGTTGAGTTTTGCGCTCGACTGTCGAAAAAGACTGGTAAGATATATCGCTTACCCAGTGAGGCGGAATGGGAATATGCTTGTCGGGCGGGAACAACTACACCGTTTTATTTTGGCGAAACGATTACGACAGAGTTGGCGAATTACCAAGGAACAGACTGGGAGTATTCAGGAACAACCTATCCAGGTAATTATGGTCAGGGGCCGAAAGGTGAATATCGAGAACAAACAACAGAAGTTGGGAAATTTCCGGCTAACCCCTTTGGTTTATTCGATATGTGTGGTAATGTATGGGAATGGTGTCAGGATGAGTGGCACGAAAATTATAATAATGCGCCGACTGATGGCAGTGCTTGGTTAAGTGAGAATGATAATCAAAAGCGGCTGCTGCGCGGTGGTTCGTGGTTCTACGTTCCGAGGTATTGCCGTTCGGCGCTTCGCATCAGGTTTGAGCGTGTCAACGGGAACTACAGCGTGGGTTTTCGGGTTGTGGTTGTGCGGGGCAGGGCTTCTTAGCCCTTTACTCTCTTGCACTTTAGCCCTTTACACTTTTTTCTTTACCCTTCTCCCGCGCGAAGCGCGATCAAATTTTTTTTAGATTTTACGAATTACCAGATCCCCGACTTCTTGAAGAAGTCGGGGATCTAAGCCTCGACGCGATAATATACTAAATGTGCGATCAACCGCCCTTGTAATCATGTAGAAATTACTCATAAACACCATGAGTAAACAATATAAAATCTATGATGAAAACTCAAAATGAAATTATCAAACAAGGCTACGAAGCTTTAATAAATTCTTTGGGAGTTGCTGATACTATTCGGTTTATTCAATATTTTAGCCCCGGTAAAGGTGACTACACTAAAGAACGTCATCAATGGCTAGATAAAAAAACCTTGGCAGATGTCTTGGAGGATATAAAAAAATTATCTGAAGAAGATACCAATCAATATGATGAAATTATTGAGTAATATTTAACAATCAATGCTAGTGCGATCGCAATTTATTGTAGATTGGGTGAAACGAAACCAAAGCCAACAAATGATATCAGAAAAACCACATTTCTCAACTACAACAATTGAAATGCACACAGTTGGGTTACGGCGTAATCTCGATTCACTGTGTTGCTATCAATATCTTTGTGTGCCTCCAACGCCACTTGCTACAACGCGGGAAACCCGCGCAACGCAGTGGCTCCCCAACCTACATTTTTAAGCGTAATTTCTCTTCTAGTCGCGTCATTACCACTTGACTATCTAAAATATCTCCATTTTCGATAGAAGCAAGTCCAGCAGCTAGTTTTTGCTGAGTTTCTTCTTCCCATTTCTGATAACCCTTTTCCCATTCTTCCAGTAGTTTCAAGGCTTTAATAATCACATCTTCGGCGTTTTCATATCTACCTGTAGCAATTCGGTTTTGGATAAATTGCTCATATTCTGCTTTAAGTTGGATGTTCATAGTTTTTAGCAGTTAATTCAGGTGTTATAGCGGTTCTCGGTTGGATAAGGTACATTTCAACCCCACCCCCAACCCCTCCCCGCAAGCGGGGAGGGGTTGGGGGTGGGGTTCCGACTTTATCACAAGCAAGTAAGAACCGCTATATCTAGCCACATTCTACCCAAGCTACCATTTTAGAATGTGCGATCGCACATTATTTACCTCTTTTACCTAGCCACAACGAATAAAAGTCGGGGATCTAAGCCTTGACGCGATAATATACTAAATGTGCGATCGCTAATAATCTAGTTTTAGTCACTCACAATCAGGAAACCCAACAGCAAAAATTTTATCTGGCGGTAAAGCAAGAATGACACAGGTAACAGCAATCACGGAAGCAATTACCAGTTTGACAGAAGCAGAAACCCGCTTTGGTTTAGTTCGCGTTGAGTCAGAGGAATTTTTTCCAGAGTGGAAGAGTGAATTACCCCAAATTCCTGAAACAGAAAAAGCTTCCCTAGATGTACTGCGTCGCAGATATCTTTATCACCGTGGTGAAGGTGATTTGTTAGAAGGAACAGTCATGTTGCTAGTGGTATCCCCATTGCTGGCGCTGTCTGGATTTTATGACCCTCCTTTCAGAATTAAAGCAGAATCATCTGTAGATTTAATATTGAATGATGGGGAAGAAGTACTGCGTGGCAGGATTGATGTTTTGGTACTCCAAAATCAGTTGTGGGTAATGGTGGTAGAATCCAAAAAAACCACACTTTCGATTTGGTCGGCTGTACCCCAAGCTTTAGCTTATCTCATGGCTAATCCTCACATTGATAAACCTGTGTTTGGGATGGTAACAAATGGGGATGATGTTTTGTTTATCAAAGTCAAGCGAGAAGCAGGTACACCAAAATACGATTTATCACGGGTGTTTGCTTTGTTTACATCTGCAACTGAACTGTATAATATTTGGCAAATTCTCAAGGGTATTGGTCAGGTAATTTGATTAACCTAGCAAAATTTGAGCCGCCGTCAATTTTAAATCAGGAAATACTGGTGATGCGATCGCATTATCTCCTACATACACTTGCTCTTCATAAAAACCCTCTACCCATTCCAATACTGTGACTTTTTGAGTAATAGGATCAACAATCCAATACTCAGGAATACCCCGCGCTCCATATTCAGAACGCTTGTAGCGATAATCACGACTGCTTTGGTTAGGACTGACTACTTCAACTACCAATAATGGTGGTGGCATTTCTGGCATAATTGTAGAGCGTTTCGCCCCCTCCATTGCCGTTGCTAACTCTTCAGAAAACACCATTAAGTCAGGAACACGCACCCGCGAACCTGTGGTGACAATTTCCGTTTTCATTGATAGCCGATAAGCCGGAATACCGAGTTGCACAAAGCAGACAAGCAGAAACATGGCAATTCGGCGATTAATTTCACTCTCGGCTGTCATCAGCAGCAAGTTTCCATCTTCAAACTCATATATTGCATCTGTGCCATCGTCATAGTTAAAGAACTCCTCAATTGTCATCTTTGCAGATGCAGCTTTATCTAATGCGATCGCCATATTATTTTACTTATCATCAGCTAATCTATTATGGCAATTCCCGTCTCAGAGCGATCGCCTGAATGATTGCAGATTTAGAAAATTGCTTAAAGACGTTGCATTGCAACGTCTTTATGGGTGATTAAATCATGATTTGGCGGATTAAAATACTCATCACTTCACCTGAGTTACCGGTTGGTAGCAGTGGACTCCAATCTCCGACACTGGCGTAACCAATTACTTGCAAATGGTGAATTGTACTGATCACAGCCTTAGCAGAACCCCTCAAAATATGCTTGATTGGTTCTCGCTGGGGAACTGGCTGTTGGGTGGCTTCGTGGTTGGGTGACTGCTCTAACTTTGATAATTGTGCCATCATTGTATTTGTACTCCATTACGGGGTTTACATAAAGGCGATCGCCCTCCGGCCAAAGATGTGTGCGATCGCCTTTATTGTTTTCATAATAAGGTATAATTTTATACTTGTCAACTATAAATACAAAACTTCTTGTTAAGAATTATCCAGATTTTAGAGATTACAGATAGTAGGAAATAATCAGGCGATCGCCTTTATAATTGTTCTCTTATCCAAGCACGAAAAGCTTTCATTGCTGCATTTCTGCCTTCAGTTTTACTCCGTTGTAAATATTCGGGTATCACTTGAGCGATGGGTAAATTAGGAAAAGCCAAGCTTTGATTAGTTGTTACATATTTACCATTAATCAAGACATTTATTTCTAATTTATTACCTCTCCATCGCCACAATTCTGGGACTCCTAACACTTCATAATTATTAAACCGAGTCCGCGATGTAATATCAATTTCAACAGCTAAATCTGGCGGTGGATCAATTGTTAAATCAATTCTGTCCTTACCTCTAACAGCCGCTTCATTTTGAATGTAAAAGCAATCGTCAGGTTCTACTCCAGCATCCATTTTTTCCTCGTCAAAAGTTGTAGAACCCAAACTCCAAAATTCAATGTCGAGTTCTTCTAATAAAGCTTTGACAAAATCCCCAATCATAACTTTAGCTACCTCATGTTCTGGTAACGGAGCCATAATTTCCAACACCCCTTGACTGTAAGATATGCGAGAACTGCGATTTTCGCCTAATTCTGCCAAAATATGTTTATAAGTTGACCAAGATATATTTTTAATCAACAACTGATGACCAGCAGGTACAATTAGTTGGTTGAGTTCTAGTAACATCACTTTCCTCGCTGTTTAAATTAACCTAACCAGTACCAACTCTAGGATATAACAATGACAGCCATTACATTCAACCTCAACGCCATTGTTAAACTCACTGACGAACAGTTTTATCAACTGTGTCGAGAAAACCCCGATGTCAAATTTGAGCGTAATAATAAAGGAGAGTTAACTGTTATGCCACCCACAGGCGGAGAAACAGGAAAAAGCAATTTTGAAATTGCTGTGGAATTTGGTATATGGAATCGTCAGACAAAATTAGGTGTATGTTTTGATTCTTCCACCTGTTTTAAGCTTCCCAATGGTGCAAATCGTTCTCCTGATGTTGCTTGGATAAAACAAGACAGATGGGATGCACTAACACCAAAGGAAAAAGCAAAATTTCCCCCCATAGCACCAGATTTCGTTTTAGAGTTGATGTCTCCTAGCGACGACTTGGCAGAAACCCAAGCCAAAATGCGAGAGTATATGGATAATCAAGTGAAACTTGGTTGGTTAATTAATCCTCCAGCCAAGCAAGTTGAAATTTATCATCAAGGTAAACCAGTAGAAATTTTGGATGCACCTACACAATTATCCGGGGAAGATATATTACCAGGATTTATTTTAGATTTAGCAATAATTTGGGATTAATTCATTACTTACGATTGTGGGGTTGGGTGATGGGAATTTCAATCACAAATTCTGCACCTTGTTTTGGTGTTGAGTTGCAATATAATTTGCCACCATGTCTATCTACCACAATTTGGTAACTAATTGATAAACCTAATCCTGTACCCTTACCTACATCTTTAGTTGTAAAGAAAGGGTCAAAAAGTTTAGCAATTACAGGTTGAGTAATTCCTAAACCATTATCTGATATACGAATAGCTATTCTGTTTATATTTACTACTTCAGTCCGAATCCAAATTTGTCCTTGTTCACCGACAAAAGCCTCATCTAAAGCATCAATGGCATTACTTAATATATTCATAAATACCTGATTGAGTTGACCAGGATAACACTCAACAAGAGGTAATTTACTATATTCTTTAGTAACGATGATTTCTGGGTGATTTGGTTTACATTTGAGCCGATTATGGAGAATCATTAAAGTACTTTCTATACCTTCGTGAATATCTACTTGCTTAAATTCAGCTTCATCCAAACGGGAGAAATTACGCAGTGATAAGACAATTTCGCGGATGCGTTGAGTACCGACTTGCATTGACTGAAGTAGTTTCACTAAATCTGTTTTGAGAAATTCCAAATCAATATGGGAGATTTCTGCTTGAATTTCTGCTGGCGGCTCAGGAAAATGTTCTTGATAAAGTTCTACTAAGCGTAATAAATCTTGGGTATATTCGCTGGCTGGAATGAGATTAGCGTGAATAAAGTTGACTGGGTTATTAATTTCATGGGCTACACCTGCAACCATATTACCCAAAGAAGACATTTTTTCGCTTTGGATAAGTTGAGATTGCGTGCGTTGCAGTTCTAATAAAGTGGTTTCTAAATTTTGGGCTTGTTGTTGTAATTGGAGGAATACTTGTTTGCTTTCAGTAATGTCAGTTGATACACCTAATACTTGTTTAACTTTGCCATCAGCATTGCGAGTAAATGGAGTTTCTCTTGTGTAGAACCAAGACCATTCACCATTTTGTCTTTTTATCCGAAACTCAACCTCAAAAATATCCCCATCCTTAGCATTAACTATTTGTTGATGATTTTGGATGACTATCGCTAAGTCATCAGGATGAACAACAGTAGGAACTAGGCTATCTCCCATTTCTTGAATAGTTTCGATAGAGTAACCAAGCACAATAGCAATTTCTTTATTAGCATAGACATTGCGTTGTTCTTCTAAATCGAAAATGAATAGTAAATGAGGTGAAGAATCAGCAATGCGTTGAATAAAATGTTGACTAGCTTGCAGTTCTGCTTCTGCTTTTTTGCGGGCTGTAATATTTAAAGTTGAGCCAACAATCCGATAAATTATCCCTTCACTATTCTTTAAGGGATTTAAAGTAGTCAACCACCAAGTTTCTAGACCATCAAAAGTTAAACATTCTTCATATTCAATTCTATCACCAATATTTACACAGCTTTGATAACGCTGAGTTATAACTGCACCTTCAACTTCACCATGTAACTCTTTGGGAGTTTTACCAACTATCTTGTCATGATTAATGCCAACCATTTTTTCTGCTGCTGTATTACATCCAGCAAATCGAAATTCTCCATTTTCTAAAACATCGACAACAAAGATGAAGTGGGGAAACCCATCATAAATGGTGCGTAAAAATTGTTCTTGTTGTTGTAATTGAGCTTCTGCTTGTTTGCGATCGCGGATATCACGGGTAATCGTTGCCATGCACACAGGTTCACCAGTATCATGGTTTTTGATGACAAATATGCTGTAATCAACTAAGATTGGTTCTTGGTTTTGAAAATGTCGGAAACGATATTCACCTTGCCATCTACCACTTTCCATCACCGTAGGAATAATCCGTTGTCGTAAATCTTCTCTATCTTCCAGACAAAAGAATTCATTAGCGTTAAAGTCTTTACTAATTTCTTGATTGTCCAATCCCACCAGCTTTCGTCCGGCTTCGTTCAAAAAAAGTAGTTTTCTGTCTAGAGAAGCTAAACCAATGAAGTCATCGCTATTTTCAATCAAAGAAACAAACAATTGACGTTCTTTCTCAGCTTGCTTACGTTCTGTAATATCAGTAATAGTGACAACTAGTTGAATTATTTGCGATTCACTATCAAAAAGAGGTGTAACATTTAACAACCACCAAATTTCTTGTTCATTGATTACAAAAGATTCTTCAAAAAATATTGTCTTGCGAGATTGGACACATTTTCTGTAGTACTGACGATAATAATCTGCCATCTCAGGACTTAGCCCTTCTGCCATTGTTTTTCCGAGCAAAGGTTCCAGAGATATCGAACTAAGGTTAAGAATGGCAGGATTCAATTTAACGTAGCGAAACTCCGTACCGTTATCTAAAACATCTAAAACGCAGATACCATAATCTACACCTTCCCAGATGCTTTGCAGAAACTGGGCTTGTTCTTTGAATTGTTGTTCGGTTTGTTGAGCTTCGGTAATATCAGCCAAGTAACCATACCAAATAATCGCTCCGTCTGCTTGCAATTCTGGTCGAGATGAAGCACGAACCCATTTCTGTTGACCAAAAATATGACCAGCCCGCCATTTATGGTGAAATTTTTGCAGAGTTTGGGCAGATTGCATAATTGCAGCTTGCAACCCAGCCAAATCATCAGGATGGACATCTGCAAATCCCAAGGTTGCATCTTTTTCAAGTTGTTCTGGTTCTACCCCCACAATTTCACGACATCCCGAAGACACAAAGGGGAAAGATATACTACCATCAGCATCAAGCCGAAATTCATACAACATCCCCGGTATACTATCAGCCAGCTTTTGGAATCTAGCTTCACTTTGACGTAAAGCGGCGGTACGTTCATCGACTTGTGCTTCTAATTCTTCATTGAGTTGTTTGAGGGCGGCTTCTGCTTGTTTGCGTTCTGTAATATCCAAAAGGACACCACAGAAAATAATCTCGTTTTCGTCATGGTGTATGGGTGTTGATTCGCCTTGAAACCAGCGAATTTCCCCATTGGGTTTCACCAAACGCCCTTCGTAGTGCCAAGGGATAGAATTGTCTACGGCTGTTGTTGCTGAAGCGATAAAACTATCAAAATCTTCTGGATAGACACAGGCAAAAAAGCTATTAATATCCTCCATCACTGTGGCGGTTGTGATACCTGCAAGCTGCCAAATAAAATCGCTCACATAGTCTACTTTCCAAACACCATTACAGTTCGTGAATTGAAAAATTGCCCCAGATAGGTTATCTGCAATATTTTTGAAGCACCTGTCGCTATTTTCTAAGGCAATTTCTGGATGTAAGTTGGTTTGCTGATACTGGACAACTAGCTGACGCAACTCCTTGAGTTCTTTTTGCAAGGAGTCGTAAGTATTTTTATCTACAGTTATCAGATTACCAGCCATAGTTTTGTTACTTGCCTGTTAGGGAACTGAATTGCACTTAACTTATATGTTTCCCAATCTCAGTCAAACAAGCACACAATTCATCATATAGCGGTACTACTCTCTACTCCCTACTCCCCACTGCCGATTCTTTAACTAAGCAATTCACCTAACTGATGCTTAATCAATAAACCTTTGAGGGTGGCATTTTCAGCTTTTAGGGCTGTGTTTTCTGCTTCTAATTCCTTAATTCTTTCTTGTAAAGCTTCTTTAGTTGTACCTTGTCGATGAATTACTACTTCTTGATAAATCGCTAAATTCGCATCTTCATTCATCCAACGTTGATAAGTTTTTGTATGTTCTTGGACTGTATGCCCCATGTAATCAGCCATTGTTTTGATTGGCACTCTTAAACGATGACCGCGAATTGCATAGGCATGACGCAAATCGTAAGGTTTAAATCCGACCTCGGCATTTCTAAATCTAACTTGCAGTTTTGCAGTTTTATTATTCAAAGTACCTGTATGATAAGGCAATTTAATATTTTTTAAATCAAACAATTCTACCCAATGGGGATGTAGGGGGGGAATACCACAACTGCGTTCACCAGTTTTTGTCCCGTCAGTCAAGCTAGGATTTAATTTTACTAAATGAAAGGTGTTAGCTGTATCCATAAAAGCATCTATATCAACAGCAAATAATTCATGGGGTCTTAAACCATAGGTCGCTAACATCCCATAGGCCCATTGCCATTGCTCTGGTTCTGTGAGGTTCTCTTTACTGGCATATACTGATAATGGGCTACCAATTTTGATAAATCCCTGAATAATCTCTTCATCGGTGGGGACTTTTCGCAGTGTGGGATGGGGTTTGGGGGTGGCGTAACTATAAATTGTGGCAAAGTTGGTAATTCCGCAAAACTCACAAAACTTTTTCAATTGCCAAACTAAGAAAAAGCGCGATGAGGTGTTAGGTTTAGTCTTTTCTAATGCTGCTTCTAATGCTTGGGCAGACATGGGAATGTCTGGGGGTAATTTTTTGAGATGGCGCAGATAATGAGTTTCCCAGGTGCGGATGCCTTGGCGGTTTTTTTCATGAGTTTTCCAAAATTGGCGCTCGTATTCTTGGATTAATTCACTGATGAGTTTGGTAGATTTTTCTGGGGCTGTGGGTTCAATTTTTTGGGCTTGTTTACCCAGTAGTTCAGCAGTCCATTGAAATTGTTTGGTGATTAATAATAAGTCTAGTTCTCGCGCCTTTAAAACTGCCATTTTCAGCCCGGTATCATTGGCAGCAAATCCACAAGAAATGGTATATTGTTTGTTAGGACTACCTTGTTTACCAATGTCACCTGGTCTACAAGGAAATGTCCCTTGTAAGCCGATGGTTTTATGACTGGTTAATTTCAGTTTGACTTTAACTTTTTCTAAGTTTAATGCTGAGTTAGCTTGCTGAATGGCATATTTAATTCTTAAATATTCTCGTTCAATTTTGGCAAATTCATCTGATGCAGGGTGTTTGGCTTTCCACTGCTTCCATTTAGATGGTTCCCATTGGTCAATTGTAATACTCTCCCATTCAGCTTTACGGGGGTCGTAGGTGCTGGTGGCGTTCCTGGGCATGATGATCTAATTTGAAGATAAGTAATCAGAGTATAAGAATTAAAGCAATACTATTGGCAAATTTATACGGAATTGATACCAATGACACTGAAGTTAAACAAGAGAGTATGGCAGTACAACTATGAGTCAAAGATATTTAATTCCATTAATTGTTGTGGCGATCGCAGCCAGTCTGGGCAGTTGTAGTTCTAATCCTACACCAACAGCCAGCAAAATTGATGACCAAGCCCCAACAACGGCCGCTCAACCTAGTCCAATTCCTAGCCAAAGCCCTAGTATGGCTCAACTACGAGACAAAAATCCAAAGATTGAGCCATTGGAAGCAACACCAAAAACTGAGACAAGTAATACTGTTAAAGCTACTCCCCGCAATACAAAAGTTGAGCCATTGGAAGCAGCGCCTAAAACTGAGACAAGTAACACTGTCAAAGTTACCCTCTACACCAGCGATGTTCAATGTCAAGAATTTATTCCCCAAAAGGTGGAAGTATCAGCCACCGAACCTGTATCCAGCGCCATTGGTAAAATTGTCCAAGAACGAGACACCGCCGATTTTAGTTTGTCTGGTTATCGGGTGAATGTGCGAAATGGGGTAGCTACTGTTGATTTGCGTTTATCTCCCCAGTCGAAGCGCCAAATAGCTTCACTTTCTAGCTGTGAACAGTTTGCTTTATTTGGAAGTGTCCGCAAAACTTTGATGAGTAATTCTCAATGGAAAATTAAAGACGTGCGCTTTACAGAGAAGGGCGAAGACATTGTGCTTTAGTTATTTTTGATTCTGCTTTACTTTTATGGGTGGAGGCGTACAAGATAAAAATTGCGTCTCCACCCAAGACTTATTTTTGTAGTTGAGAAATCTTGCGGTTTTCGGCGTATTATTTTGTTGGGTTACTACATGAGAAGCGATCGCACAGCATTCTGACTCCTGATTTCTGAATTCTCCTTACACATTGTTTGTATTGACATTGTATACACAAACCCATATATTTATAGTATGGAAAATCAAAATCGTAATATAACCATTAACATTCGCGCCCACCAAGCGCAACGAGATTTGATTGATTTAGCCGCAGAGGCTTTAGGTAAAAATCGCTCGGATTTTATGTTAGAAACTGCTTGTCGAGAAGCCCAAGCAATTTTACTAGACCGCAGATTATTTGTTTTAGATGATGAAAAGTTTCAAGAGTTTATGGCAATTTTGGATGCACCACCATCAGTCAATGAAAACCTGCGTCAATTACTAACAGAAAAAGCACCTTGGGATGAATGACTCTCATCAAATATTGCACCCTCCCCAACCAATTAAACCAGAACATGAGTTAACAGATTTTAATTCAGGTAATGCAGAATTAGATGAATGGTTGCAGAAACGAGCATTAAACAACGAAGCTAGTGGTGCATCCCGAACTTATGTTGTCACAATTGAACAAAAAGTTATTGCTTATTATTGTCTCGCTAATGGTAGTGTATTGAATACCACTGCACCAGGGAAAGTTAGACGTAATATGCCAAATACAATTCCTGTGATGGTAATAGGCAGACTTGCTGTAGACTCTAACTGGCAAGGAAAAGGAATTGGTCGAGCTTTAGTGCTTGATGCAGTAATTCGGACATTACAAGCTGCTAATATTGCGGGAATTAGAGCTATCCTTGTTCACGTAATGTCTGAGGAAGCCAAGCAATTTTATGAGAGATGTGGTTTTGTTGCTTCACCTGTTGCACCTATGACGTTGATGATTACGGTAAAGGATGGGAAAGCAGCTTTTGGAATTGATTGATTACCTTACCTACGCATTAAAATATGAAGTAACGCGATGTGCAACTTATTCTTGAAACCCCTCTCCAAACCTCTCCCCTGCAAGGAGAGAGGCTTTGAATATTGCTCCCCTTCCCTTGTAGGGAAGGGGTTGGGGGTTAGGTTTGAGAGAAAGTTGCACACGGCGTGAAGTAAATCAGAAAAAGTCAACTATGGCTGCTAAAGATAAATTTCATGCTGTGGTTAGAGTTGCTTTAGAAAAGCAGCAGTGGAAGATAACGGATGATCCTCTGCGACTAGAAGTTGGTGGAACTAAATTTGAAATAGATTTAGGTGCTGAACAACTGTTAGCAGCAGAGCGAGGTGAAGAAAAAATTGCAGTTGAGATTAAAACATTTTTGAGTGATTCACCACTAACAGATTACCATGCTGCGTTGGGACAGTTTTTGAATTATCGGCTTGCTTTGGAAATTAGTGATCCAACTCGGATTCTATATTTAGCAGTACCTGTAGGTGTTTATGAAGTCTTTTTTAAGCGGGAATTTGCCCAAATATCTGTAGAGAGATATCAAATTAAACAAATTATTTATGACCCAATTCAAGAGGTAATTTTACAATGGATACCCTAGAGTCTTATCGCAATATCATTCAGTCATTGCTGACGGCTTATGCTGCTATTCCCATAGCAAATGGTCAGATTGATTGCTACACAGTTTTTGATACAAAACAAGACCATTTTATGGTTATGAATGTGGGTTGGGATGGTCATCGAAGAGTTTATGGTTGTGTTTTACATTTGGATATTAAGCAGGGAAAAATTTCAATTGAGCAGAATATGACGGAAATGAGAGTGGCTCAAGAACTCGTAGAGAAAGGGGTTCCTAAAGATGATATTGTTTTAGGATTTCAAGCGCCTGAAATGCGGGAATATACAGGATATGGAGTTTTTTAAATTAACAGTAGATAGTTATCAGTTTATGGGTAAAACATTATTATATCCTCTGAGTTTATTCGTAGTTATTAATCTTCACTGATAACTGTTAACTGTCACAAAGCACGCGCAACTACCCGAAAACCCACAAATTCGTAGCAAAGCTCTCTCAAGCACTTGTAGCGGGATACAGTACGACCAAACCTAGCATAGTCGCTCCATGAACCGCCACGCAGTATCTTCATATTATTATTTTTACTAGTTAACCATTGACTCCCATCTCTCGGTGCGCTTTGGTAACTATGGTTATATACATCTTGACACCATTCCCATACATTGCCACACATATCATACACACCGAAAGCGTTTGGCGGAAATTTCCCCACATCTGTTGTTTCCCCTCGATATTCCCCTTTGGGTGCAGCACCGTAGGGATAGTTACCGTTGTAGTTAACTAAATCTGTCGTAATCGTTTCCCCAAAATAAAACGGCGTGGTTGTCCCTGCACGACAAGCATATTCCCATTCCGCTTCGCTGGGTAGCCTGTAAGTGCGTCCTGTCTTTTGACTCAATTTTTGACAGAACTCTACCGTATCATCCCAACTCACTGTTTCTACAGGTTTCTCATCACCTATGAAATCAGAAGGATTTTTTCCCATGATTGCTTGATACTGTGCTTGGGTAATTGGATATTTCCCCATGAAGAAGCCAGGAACGGTTACTTCATGCTGTGGTTTTTCATCGGAGTCTCCCTCACCTTCCGGTGAACCCATCATAAAAGTTCCCCCTGGTATCTGCACCATTTCTAATTTGACACCATTCCCCAAGTCTTCAATAAAATATTTCGCTTCGCAGTTGCGACGGTTGGTGATGTTACCCGTTGCATCTACCGTCACTGTTTCAAATCGAAAGGTTTTTAAGAAATCTCTTTCAACTGTAGATGCGCCTTTAGTAGACTGTTCAGCAGTAGAACTAGGTGGTGCAGAAGGTGGTTGTTGTCGTTCCCATCTTAAACGGTCAATTCTTTTAATTGCCTCGATTGCTTTCATATCCTGTCCTGAAGCCGCAGCTAAAACCCTAATCCATAATTGTTCTGCCAAATCCAAATTTCTCGTTACTTCGGCTTCGTAAGCATCTTCTTTGAGAATAGAGATATCATGTAAGGTTGCATATCGCGGTACAAGTATCAGGTGAGATTTATTTACAGGTTCCGCAATAATATATGGTGTTTGCCTCCCACTTTTATGCTGACGCACAATTTCCGGCACACGAAAATTGAGGTGCTGGTTTAACCTTTCAACAGTGGCGCATTGTCCCCGAACTCCCAACCCTTCTAATAACGCCGTAGTAAAAGCACCTTGCTGTAACGCCTCAATTTCATAAGAATATTCCTGCGGACTACAGGAAAATATACTAATCACTCCTTGTTGACGTGCTTCCTCAGCCGTCTGTCTCCCGATACCTTCACCCGCACGAGTCCCCAAACTGCGACAAGCATCTAAAATCAACACAACATTATCTGCACCACAACGCCGCAACCGTTCGGTGACAAAGTTAATGGGTATCGCTGTTTCTTCAATATCTGCGGGGTTCCCATCCAAAGGCATGAGATAATCACGTTCAGCATGACGCATCCCATGTCCACTAAAAAAGAACCAAAAGTTATCACCTGCACCCATGAAGGGTTGATTAAATAACTCTAAAAAGACGCGCCGCAAATTTGCACGGGTGGGGCGAGTTGATTTTCCACCAATATCAGGCGAGTCATCGCTGAAGAAAAATATCTTCTCAAACCCCGCCTCGGTGCGAAGAAACTGCTGGATTAATTCTGCATCCCGCTTGGCATAATTTAGCGGTTGCAGATAATCATACTTGTTAATGCCAACTGCGATCGCCCAATTTTTTGCCATCTACTTTGGTTCTTGTCGCTTAAATGTCAGCTTTATCGCACCTTTCCCACTGGCTTTTGCACCGCTACCAATTAACTTAACTTCCCCTTCGCCGCTAATTTCTACTGATAGTTCAATTTCCTCAAGCTGCATTTTAGAACTTGCTTGCTGTTCTGCACGACTAAACAAGCGTCCTACCAATTGCAGAAACTGAGTCATGTTCTGTTCTAATTTTTGCGCGGAAACGGGAACCGCATCGCCTTTCGTGCTGCTAGGTTCTTTTACTTCATCTCCCCAACCTCGTGGGTTGTTAATTCCGCCTTTTGTCCCGTCAGGAATGGTAATTGGCGCTACGTCGTCGGTGACAATCAAAATGCTGTCTGGTGGTGTGTCTGACATATCTATGCTCGGTTTTTATTTAGCATTTTCGCATAAATATTTTGTATCACGTAGAAACACGGAGAGATTTAACATTAGATTATCAGTGATGCTTCAGATCCCCGACTTCTTTGAGAAGTCGGGGATCTTTCAGTACACCTGTTTTATCGAATGCAGATTTAGCTAATATGGAAGTCGAACGCTGATACCCTGTAGAGTAGCTGGTGATGATGAAGTGCGATCGCTATAATTTCTCGTAAGATAAATCATCAAGTAACTTGTTCTTTCTGGGTAAGTGCATTGCTTGAGCCAGTTCAGTTAGCGATATTTCTAGTGGTTCAGGAAAGTCTTTGAGTAAAATTTCTCCAGGATGACTAGGAGGACGATATTTAGGTATTCTCATGATTTTCTACTTCACAAGCTCCTTCATTTGTCCACACAAAACATATTCGATATTGCTTGTTAATTCTAATACTGTTCTGACCTTCTCTGTCACTTTGTAATGCTTCTAATTTATTACCGAGAGGTATTTTCATATCATCTAAAGAAATTGCAGTAAAGATTAATCTTTGTAGGTGGCGTTGGAGACGCACAACAGATATCAAAAGCAACACGATAAATTTAAATTGCAGCGTTCATTTTTGTAGTTGAGAAATTGTGCCTTTTTCGGCGTATCATTTGTTGGGTTACGCTGTCGCTCCACCCAACCTACGGGAGATAGCTTTTGAACATCAACCAATACCACATTTTTTTGTAATGTCAATCTAAAATCTACTATCCGTTATAAAAAACAACATTTAAAAGTAAGCAAAAAGTAAGAAATGGATTTTTCGTTAAACGCTCAAAACATTACAGGACAAGAGAAATAGATGGTACGACCGCGCAAGGTTTTTGCTCAACATTGGCTCAAAAGTGACAAGGTACTCAACGCAATAGTGCAGGCGGCAGATTGTAGTACAAATGACCGAATCCTGGAAATTGGGCCGGGTACAGGCATTTTGACTCGGCGTTTATTACCTTTGGTAGAAGCTTTAGTAGCAGTCGAAATTGATAGAGATTTATGTAAGTTATTAGTCAAAGAATTAGGAAGTAAAGAGAATTTTTTATTATTACAAGGTGATTTTTTGGAGTTAGATTTAGCAGCGAATTTAACAGCGTTTCCCAAATTTCAAAATGCGAATAAAGTAGTGGCGAATATTCCTTACAATATTACTGGGCCAATCATCGAAAAATTATTAGGAACAATCGCCAATCCTAACCCCAAACCATTCGATTCCATTGTGCTATTAATTCAGAAAGAAGTAGCAGAAAGATTGTATGCTAAAGCTGGGTCAAAAACCTTTGGCGCTTTATCAGTTAGGGTGCAGTATCTAGCAGAATGTGAGTTAATTTGTCCAGTTCCAGCTAGTGCATTTTACCCAGCGCCAAAAGTAGACTCGGCTGTTGTTAGGTTGCGTCCGCGTCAACTAGAAACTTTAGCTAACGACCCACGCAGATTAGAGAATCTGGTAAAGTTAGGTTTTGGGTCAAAGCGCAAAATGTTGCGGAACAACTTGCAATCTGTAATTGACCGCGATCGCCTGACCCAATTACTGGAACAATTAGAAATAAATCCCCAAGCTAGGGCTGAAGAAATCAGCACTCAGCAATGGGTCACTCTGAGTAACCTACTCAGCACTTTTAACTCAGCACTCAGCACTCAAGATGCGTAGTTACACCCTCATCGCTCCTGCCAAAATTAATTTGTATCTGGAAATCATTGGCGATCGCGCTGATGGTTATCATGAGTTAGTCATGATATTGCAAAGCATCGACCTCGCCGACAAAATTTCTGTCCGCGCCATCAGTGAACAAATTATTCGCGTCCACTGTAACCATCCCCAAGTCCCCACCGATAAAACTAATCTCGTATATCGCGCCGCCGAATTAATGACCAAACAATTTCCCGAAGCGGCGGCGAAATATGGTGGAGTGGAAATTACATTAGAGAAAAATATTCCTGTCGCGGCTGGGTTGGCGGGAGGTTCCACAAACGCGGCGGCGGTATTAGTCGGGATAGATTTATTGTGGAACTTGGGACTGACTCAAACCGAAATTGAAGAGTTGGGTGCTACTTTAGGTTCAGATATACCATTTTGTGTGGCAGGTGGAACAGCGATCGCTACAGGTAGAGGTGAACAACTCGCACCACTACCAAATTTAGATCATATATATATAGTATTGGCGAAATATCGTAGCCTAGAAGTATCTACCCCTTGGGCATACAAAACCTATCGTCAAGAATTTGGTCATACATATCTCAAAGACACCGAAGATTTAGCCGCGCGTGCAGCCGCAGTTCATTCCGGTGAAATAGTCCAAGCAATAGTTCGTAAAGAGGCAACAGAAATTGCTCAAAAACTGCACAATGATTTAGAGCGTGTAGTTTTACCTGCTTATTCTCAAGTCATGCAACTGCGAGAACTGTTTGCAACTCAACCAGGAGTTCTCGGAACTATGATGTCTGGTTCTGGGCCGAGTGTGTTTGCAATTGTCGAGTCGGAACCCCAAGCACAAGCAGTCAAACAATTTATCAGAGAAACAATTCCCGACGAAGATTTAGAATTGTTTGTGACTCACACCATTACACACGGCATTCAGATAGCATCTTAAAAAGTGAAGAGTGCTGAGTTGAAAGTGCTGAGTGCTGAGTTGAAAGACCGTCCACAATTCATCGTGGTATCAACCTTCTCCTGATTATAAGATTCCACCCACAAGGGACGGGGAATTTACTGAGTGCGAAAGTGCTTCCTTCCTCTTTTTCTTACTCAGCACTCAGTACGGTAAAAAGTAAAAAGTGTTTGTTCAAACTAAGCCAAACTGATTCTGAACTTTGAATGCAACAATACCAAGCAAGACAACAAGTCCTAAAGCTCTGCGAAAATAATTTACACCTTCAAACAATTCTAGCCAAGCCCAAGTAAACAAAGAGCCAGTCGCCAGGGTATCAAACACTAGATGGATTTTCCCAGTCGACAAAATTAGCGACAATATACTTGTGACAAACCACACAATCAGAGGTAAGTTTGGCATTTGAGCAATGACAATATTACCATTGCGATCACGGAAGGTTTTATCGACTAATGTATTGTCCATAATTTTCGCTGGGAGTTGTTTAATCCAATTAAAACATTCAGACACATCCCAGTCCAATGTATCTAATTGCTGATATTGGGACAGTTCAGATATGTCTGTATGGGTATATTCAGATTAATGCAGCAAGCAAGATACAATTGTGGACATAGCTGAGACGCGATGGAATTTTTCTGATTGTATGAGTGACCAAAATATCACACCCCAAGAAACCACAACACCAACTGAAGTATCACCACTACGCTGCATTACAGGCGCAATCATTTCTAGTGGATTAGCATATACTTTATATTCGCTGATGATTGCGATCGCTACTAACTTCGCCAGCAAACCACTCCATTCTCAAAATGAACTCGTCATCAAGATTTCCTCTGCGGTACGCACCTTAGTTGTGGGGATAGTTGCTTTAGGTAGCGGCATATTTGGGATAGTAGCGATCGGTTTAATCGCTCTAGCTGTGCAACTATTAATACAGCAGTTCTCAGCCAAACCAAAAAGCAACTAAATAAACTTTTATCTCCCTTGTCTCCCTTGTCTCCCCTTCCGCCATACTATCTCTGACTCACATGCAAGCACTTTTCCAACTGAGTGCAGTTTAGTAATGTAATCTACTCCACCTAGTTCAAAAGCTTTAATTTTATCTGTAATTTGGTCTAACGCACTAATAAAAATTATAGGAATATTAGCAGTTTTTTCTTGCCGTTTTAATTGTTGACATACTTCATACCCACTGATTTCTGGCATGTTAATATCAAGTAAAATCAAATCAGGTGGTTCTAGCTGTGCAGCTTGAATTGCCATCTTAGCACTGACAGTTTTTTTGACCTTAAATCCATGAGCTTCCAGGATTTTTGCTAATAAACGCAAATTATCTGGTGTATCATCAATGAGTAAAATCAAAGCAGAATCAATTGTCAATTTTGATAAAGACATAATTTATTGGTTTAATTTTAATTAATCTAAAATATCTTTTAGCAAATTAATAATTGTCTCTAAATGAAAATTATCAACTAAATCTTTTAAAGCCTCTGCAAGTTGATACTTACTGGCAGGAATTTCTTGGAAAAGTTGATAAAGCTTTTCATCATCAATAATTAATGCCGCTTCATAAACTTGAGCCAGCCAACTTGCTGGCATATCTGCCAAATCAGAGGTTGTTAATTTTTGTGATTGATGTTTAGATTCTGGGAATTTTGGCTGATGATTTTCCGCATAAACATAGCGCACGCCGAGATATTGTGCCATTTTTTCCAACAGAACGGTTTCTTCAAAAGGTTTAGCCACAAAATCATCACAACCTATTTGTAAAATCACTTCTCTATCTTCAACAAAAGCACTGGCAGTCAACGCGATAATTGCTAAAATTTGGTTTTGATTATGAGCGCGAATTTGTTTAGTTGCCTCATAACCATTCATCACAGGCATTTGTATATCCATCAAAATTAGATGGGGTTGCCAAGCTTTACAGATATCAACAGCCATCAGACCATTTTCGGCTGCACAGACCTCAAAACCGACAGATTTCAGCAGCTTTACCATTAACTGCCGATTTTCTAAAACATCCTCAACAATTAAAATTCGATATCGAGGTTGACCAGGTTTTAAACTAATAACTCGCCTAGTAACTTGGGTAGCAGGTAAAACATCCAGTTTTTCGGCGATAGTCATCTGCACGCTACAAGTAAAAGTTGCGCCTTGTCCGAAGATACTTTGAGCGTGAACATCGCCCCCCATTAATCTGGCAAACTGACGGCTAATGGCTAGTCCCAAGCCTGTACCTTGCATAAATTGTCTGCCACCTTTAGCTTGTGCAAATGCTTCAAAAATTAACTCTAAATCTTCGGTGGTAATGCCAGGGCCAGTATCTTCTACCACAAATTCTACAATTACCTTACCCGATTCTTTGGCATATTTAGCATAGGAAACTCGCAGCGCCACATAACCAACCACTGTAAATTTAATGGCATTGCCCAGTAAGTTAATTAATATTTGTCGCAGTTTACCTTCATCACCACAAACATATTGATTTACCTCTGGACTAAACTCTGTAATGATGTTTATTCCTTTATCAGAAGCTTTGAGGGCAAACATTTCTTGAATTGAAAAAATTAATCGATATAAATCAAAGTAGCTTTCATTTAAAGTGAGTTGCCCCGCTTCAATTTTTGACATTTCTAAAACATCATTAATTAAAGCTAATAAATGTTCACCACTACGACTAATAATGTCTAAATGTTCTCGGTCATTTTGCGACAAAGAGCTATTACGAGTCATAATTTGGGTGAAACCTAAGATAGCATTGAGTGGTGTACGCAATTCATGACTCATTTTAGCTAAAAACTGGCTTTTGGCACGGTTAGCAATTTCGGCTTGCTCGGCTGCTTGCTGAAGTGCTACATGGGAAAATTCTAAAGCTGCTAACATCAAATTATTCTTCATTTCCTGTGCAACTTCAATTTCAAATGCTTGCCAGGGATAGGATTTATTTTTAACTGTTTGTTTCCACAGTTCAAATGATTTACGGGGAGTCAGACGTAAAGTATTATCTGTAGCTAGAGAAATTGATGCTTGCGGATTCCCCGCCCAATTCACAGTCTGGACTTGCTCAGGGCGTAACCAAATAATATGATAAGACCTGTGATTCAGGAAAATTGAAATGGCGAGAATACCACTAACTTTATTTTTAAATTTTCTGGACGGAGGATAGAGTTGTGGTAATGAGTCAGTGTAAAAAACTTCTTGTCGTTGTTGATCAGCAAGCCAGGTTATTAGCTTTCGGATATCACTTTCTGAGGGGGTTTGCCCAATTAAAGTTAATTGTTCTTCTAATAATATGGCAACACCTTGAGCTTGCACTAAATTTAACAAATTAGATTTGTTGCGTTTAAAAACATTGCCAATATAGTCTAACTTATTAGATAATGCTTGTCTGAGTTGTTCTTGAATTATTTTAACTTTTTGGCGGTAAAAATTTAGTTCTCTTTCTTGTTGATTGATTAATTGAACTGAGGCAAACTGCCCAATAAATTCACAAATTTTGCGAATTTCATAATCAACATTTCTAGGTGTATGATGGTGACAAGCAATCATCCCCCAAAGCCGATTTTCATTGATCAGGGAAATACACAAAGTTGCGGTGACACCCATATTCTGCAAATATTCTATATGCCAGGGTGAAACGCTTCTTAATGTTACTGTACTTAAATCTAAGAGTGGATGAGAGGGAATTAACTTGACTGGCTGATAATTGATGTCGGGAATTAAGCGTAAATATTTTTCGTAGTAAAGTTGTCTGGCTTGGGCGGGAATATCTGAAGCTGGATAATGTAAGTCTAAATAACTTTCGAGATGACTGAGCTTATCTTCGGCAATCACAACTCCACTGTAGTCTGCTTCTAATCTATAGAGCATAACCCGATCAAATTGGGTAATTTTTCTGACTTCTTTGACAATAATTTGAAATAGTTCTAGGGAATTTTTAGCATTGGTTATTTGGGAAACTGTTTGTTCTAAAAGATGACAATAACCAAAAAATTGACTATTTTGTGTATGTGAGCGTGGTTCTAATTCTAAGATAAAAATATTTTGCGATCGCTGGATGGTTGCAAGAAAAAATTTGGGTGCATTTTCTCCAAGAAATTGGGATAGTTCAGATTTTAATTCCAACAAATGCACAAATGGTAAAACTTCTTGTTGCAGAGCATCAATAATCGATTGTACTTGCTTTGAAGCGAAAAGTAATGTTAAATTATTTCCAATTAAATCGGCTGCGGAAATCCCAAAAAATTCACTTGTATTTTCACTAGCTTGTAGAATCTTAAGGTGTGGTAATTCCAAAGCTAACAGGACACCAAAGGGTTGAATATAACCAGGAATGTTGATTGGTTCCTGATCGCAGTCAATGACAGTCATCGTATCTAAATCGGTCATTTTGAAATTGTAATATTTTATTTTTTCGAGAGAATTTGATGAGCAAAAAAGACATTTTATACCAAGTGTTTTCAGTTTACACTGTAGTTAGTCAGAGATGGAATGAGGAAATGTTGGGAACGAGATGAATTTTGTGTTTCCGTGAAAAATTGTATGATCAAGTTAGTTATTTTTGCATATAACATTTATCCCAAAAATATTTTAGTTGCAAAAGTTTGGTAATTGCGATCGCTCCCCCAATGCCAATAATAAAAGAGCGTATATACATATATATATACGCTCTACGAGGAGAGAAAATTGGCAGTAAAGAGAAACTTATTCGTAAATAACAAACCCAGCCGCAGGGACAGTAATTTTCACCGCTTTCCCATTCCTGGCTGCAACTTTCACTGTTTGACCGACTTGTTGTTTATCGGTAGAGTAAATGCAAGTTAGGAAATCACCTTCATTGTGTAATTCGTTATCAATCGTCACCCAAGCTTCACGAGGTTGATCATAGTCGGTATTGATAGCTGCGACTATTTCTTGGTCGCTGAGAATACGAGACCAAGGGACAACAGAACGAATTTCATTACCGATGATTTGGGGTAAACCAAAGTTTACGCCATCACCAGAAATCGGACGGAGATATTGACGACCACGACTTAAAGCTTTCTTCGTGCTTCTAATTTTGAGAATTTGGGAAATTTCTTGATAAATGTAATTGTCTTCGTTAAAGAAGTGAACGCCTTTAGTAGCAAATGCGCCAAATTCACCGCCAAACATAGACTCGCGCAAATAGCGATCGCTATCTCCATGTCCATCAAAACCTTGTTCTGTACCATAATAAATACAAGGGATACCCAGCGTTAAAGCGTTGAGTGCTAAAGCGTTCAGTACTACTTTTGTCGCATCTTTATCTGCACAAAATCTGGCTTTGTTTTGTCCCTTACGTACTTGGTCATGGTCGTCGAACATCGTCACGACCTTATCTCTAAACCAAATGTGAGATTCTTTCTGTACCAGTAAAGAATTACGGAACAAACTAAAGTAATCTCTAGGGTTACGATATCCTTTCACCAAATATTCCAGTTTGTCAGGAATCTCATCAACACCTAAAGCAGCATCTAAACCTGTCTCCTCTAAAGTTTCAAATGCTCTCCTTCTTCCGCCAGTAATTTCACCAACCAAAAAGAATCTTTCTTTACCAATACTTTGGGCAAACTCATGAATCATCGAAGCAAAAATGCGCGTTGCGCCTTTATCCATGTGTTTGACAGTATCAATGCGGAAACCATCAACATCTGCGTAGGCTATCCAATATTTATACACCTGAGCCAGATATTTCAGGGAAGGAGATGGGACATAATCATCCAGTCCACCAAAACCATGACGAATATCTTTTAAATCCTCAAAATCTCCTTCTAAAAATTCTGGATAACCATCCCAATTCCTAATGCGTCCTTTTTGAGTATATAGAGATGGGTCTTGAAATTCTACAGGCCAAATTGCATCATTTTCTTGCGGCCAAGTTGCGGGATTATTGGGATCAGTTTTGCGGAATGGGATGCTAGGTTTACCAGTTGCGTCATTAAAACCTTTGACTTGAGAGGGTGTACCGTTGTAATTAACAGTCCCATCTGCGTAACTAAAGATATTCCCAGAATGGTTAAGGATAATATCTAAAATTACATAGATACCATTGGCATGAGCAGTTTGCACCAACTCTTGCAAATCTTCACCACTGCCGAATTTAGGGTTAATTTCTAAGAAATCTTGAATACCGTAGCCGTGATATGTTTCTTGAAAAGATACCTGCTTAAAAATCGGACTAATCCAAATTGCAGATACGCCCAAACGCTTCAAGTATCCGACTTTACTAGTTAGTCCTTTAAGATTCCCGCCAACGTATTTTATACCCGCTTCTCGCCAACGCGCTGCATCTTCTGGTGTGCGAGTGGCATTATTTTGATCACCTGCAAATAAGGGAGTTACGCCATTAGAGACAATATTTCCTGAATTATCTTTATATCCATTCTCCTTACCATCAGAAAATCGGTCAAGCATCATAAAATAAAACACCTCGTCTTCCCAAGCATTGGGAGATGGATAAAATGTTTTATTGGTGGTGTAAGAAGCTAAATTTAGTTGCGATAGTTGTTTAATTGTCATTTCCGTATTCTCAGATTAATGACTGAAATAATTGCTGTGTGGATACGGAAAGCTACAAAACTCTATTTTTTAATTCCGGATAAGTTGTGAGTTTTTTATGGTGTGATGGCTGTGGGGTGAATAGCAGTAATTTCGGAATAGCGGCTAAAATCACTAACATTAAATGTCAAGATATGAGTTAAACCATGTAATAAAATTGCTGCAACCAACCGTGTATCATGAGGAGCATCCCACTTTTTTATATAGCGGTTCTTACTTGCTTGGAATACAGGAACCCCACCCCGCATTTGCTTACGCAAACGCTCCCCTCCCCGCTTGCGGGGAGGGGTTGGGGGTGGGGTTGAAATGTACCTCATCCAACCGAGAACCGCTATATGTCATTACGAGGAACGAAGCAATCGCAAAATCTTACCATTCTGAGCGAGTTCATGAGATTGCTACTCTTCTCCCAAAGGGAGACGCTACGCGATCGCTTGTCAGAAATTATTCAGCCGGATCTACAGTTTGGATCTTAGTGGAATTCCAATGCAAAACCTCCCACCTCCATCCAATATGCCTGACGGAAGAATGTATCCGCCACTTGATGACTATATAACTCGACATCCCGACGGTAGTATTACGGCAAAGTCACGAGGTCATCGCATTAAGATAGATGCGGATGGTAGTATGACAATCACAAACAGGAAATCAGGACAAGTAGAATTCAGTAAACCTGGATCTGGACAATGATTTACAAGAAAGAAGATTTTAACGATTCAGGAGACCAAGCATCTGAGTCAACAATACTCGATAAGATTTCTGTCCTTGCTAAACAAATAAAATTGTCTTTTCCAGGAGCAATAACGACCCTAGAAATCTTTTCTTCATGTTCTGCCATGCTTGACATTCGCCTAAATAACAAGCTGTTTGTCTTGGATTATTCTCCTACAAATGGTTTTGGGATTGATGAAGTGAGAGAAGAAGATGCTTTTAACACAGGCTACAGATTTAACACGAAAGATTTCTATATCGCCACAGAGGAACTGAATAAGTTGATCAAATCTACAGAAAAATAAAGTGTCTGCCATGAAAAGCATTAGTCATGATTCTCATAAATACTTTCACGGGTAAAAGCCTCTGGCTGTAATGCTCTATCACCGCCAAAGTTTCTCACTCGTTCATCAATCAACCTGAGTAGAGGTTCACTAATTCCAGTGACTTCAATTTTGTGATTGTCCATATTGTTTTTCATGATATGTTTCCAATGTAGGGGCAATGGCTGGAAAGCCTCTACTAAATTTTGAAAAACCAACGCCGACGATACATTCCATAAAGAATTGTCCACCACAATAAAACCATGACTATGGCAAATGCAAGTGAACCATTGAATCTCCCCGCCCAAGAGCGAAATAGGTTGTCATAAATCCAATTGTAGGTTGTGCTGCTGCCGATGTTAGTTTTGAGTAAAATTCGGGTGAGTATGCCAGAACCAACAAACAAAAAGATGGCATTTAATCCCATCACTTCTAATGGTAGTCCCCAGTTTCTCAAATTGCGGACTTCGATGAGTTCATAACACAAAGCTAAAGTGAGTAATGCCCAACCTGCGGTAAACACAACATAAGAACTTGTCCAGAGTTGTTTATTAATGGGAAATAAAAATCCCCACAATAATCCAATTACTAAGGCAATTAAACCAAAAATTATTAAATTTACACTTGTGCGGCTTTTAATTGGCTGAATGCGTAACCAGTCGCCTGTAAAATATCCCAAAAAGACAGTGACAACAGATGGCAAAGTACTAAATAAGCCTTCTGGGTCAAAAGCGCCGCCGCGATAAATATGCTTACCTAGAATTATGCGGTCAATGTAACCACTGAAATTTCCTTCTGGGGTGAGATTTCCAGCGCCAAAGCCAGGGACGGGGATAAATTGCATCGCCAGCCAGTAACCGATGAGGATAACAGCTGTTAGTATCCATAACCAACGGCGGGAAAGGTTGAGAACTGCTAAGGCTGCAAGTACATAAGCAAGGCTGATGCGCTGCAAGACTCCCATAATTCGCAGTGTGCCGAAATTGGGTGGTATGCCTTTAATTAACCAATCAAGGGTTAAAGAAACCAGTGCCAGGAATAAGCCCAGGCCAAATAATATCAGACCACGGCGGAAAATACGCTGATAGACAGTAGCCGTCGGGCGATTTTCTGGGGTGTACTTGGCGAAAGAAAACGGCATTGCGACACCGACAATAAATAAAAAGAATGGAAAAACCAAGTCTGTCGGCGTGCAACCATGCCATTTTGCATGGTCGAGAGGTGGATAGACATAATCCCAATTACCGGGATTATTCACTAAAATCATAGAGGCGATCGCAATTCCCCGAAATACATCCAGGGAAACGAGGCGCGTAGAGGGTGTAGAGGAATTTTTCATAACGTTATAGTTTAATCTGTTCAACGCTCCTCCAAAACTTTTGTGAACATCAAAGACATTTTTCTTAGTGGATTTTTACGTCTAGGAAAGCAGCACAGGAATTTAATTCTTACCGCCTGTCTCCTGTCTCCTGTCTCCTGTCTCATCCCAGTCCAAATTGCTGACTCCTCACCCCAGCCAGCCGCTATCATTCCCCCATCACCTAGCCGAGAATTTCGGGGTGTGTGGGTTGCGAGTGTGGCTAATATTGACTGGCCTTCTAAACCGGGTTTAACCACCAGTCAACAACAAGCCGAGTTAATTACAATACTCGATCGCGCGGCCAAATTAAAACTCAATGCCGTGATTTTACAAGTCCGTCCTGATTGTGATGCCTTATACCAATCTACATTAGAACCTTGGTCAGAATTTTTAACAGGACAAATGGGTAAACCACCCGCACCTTATTATGACCCCTTAGCTTTTGCAGTGGCAGAAGCCCATAAACGCGGACTGGAATTACACGCTTGGTTTAATCCTTATCGCGCCAGTCATCCCCAGGGCAAATCAACAGTTGCACCAAATCATATCAGCAAAACTCATCCACAATTAGTCAAACGTTACGGCAAATATCTCTGGTTAGACCCCGGTGAAAAAGCCGTGCAGGATTACACCGTGCAAGTCATTATGGATGTTGTGAATCGATATGATATCGATGGTGTGCATATTGATGATTACTTTTATCCCTATCCCGAAAAAGATAGAAGAAATAAAAAAATTGATTTCCCTGACCAAATTAGTTGGCAAAAATATCAACAATCAGGAGGGACAGCAACCCGTGATGATTGGCGGCGAGAAAACGTCAACACCTTAATTCAACGACTTTATCAAAGCATTAAAACAGCTAAATCTTGGGTGAAATTTGGTATTAGTCCTTTTGGCATTTGGCAACCAGGATTTCCCAAACAAATAGGCAATGAAAAAGCGTTTAATGCTTATCAAGAACTCTACGCAGATTCTCGCAAATGGTTAATGAACGGCTGGTTAGATTATCTCTCACCCCAACTTTATTGGAAAATTGCACAGCCCCAAGAAAGCTATCCTGTATTGTTGAATTGGTGGACATCACAAAACACTCAATCTCGGCATATTTGGCCAGGAATTTATACTAGCCGCATCGGACAAAACAGCCGCACAGCTTGGCCTGCTAAAGAAATTGTCTATCAAATTAAAACAACTCAAGGTCATGTTGGTTCTGATGGCAATATTCACTTTAGTATGAAACCTCTGCTACAAAATCGCGGCGGCATTGCAGATTTATTACCACAAGATGTTTATCAGCATCCCGCATTAGTCCCGGCATCACCTTGGTTAGATAATACACCACCCGAAAAACCACAAGTCAGTTTAGCAAAAGATGTCACTGGGACTAAAACAGTTGTGAGATGGCAAGCTACAGGTAAACAAGCAGTTTGGTTATGGGTTGTGCAGACCAAAATAGGTAATGAATGGAATACCAATATTTTACCGGCTGGGCAGAATTCAACTTTGTTAAATAATCATCAAGTTGAAGATGTCGCTGTGTCGGCGGTGACTCGTTATGGTGTGCAAGGAACAAGCGCCGTTGTGGAAATTCCTCAATATCAAGCGAGACAATCTAATGTTCATATTCCTGTGCCAACATTAAATTCTCGTTAATGAAGTTCTGATACTCATTAATGAGTCTTGAACACTCGCGCGAGAGTCTTTTATACTCGTGAGCGAGTCTTTGATACTTGCGCGAGAGTTTTGGATACTCGTGAGCGAGTCTTTGATACTCACGCGAGAATCTTGAATACTCGTGAATGAGTCTTTGATACTCACGCGAGAGTCTTGGATACTCATGCGAGAGCCTTTTATACTCGCTCACGAGTCTTTAATACTCATGCGAGAGCCTTTGATACTCGTGAATCAGTTTTACCTCTCCCTAACCTTTCCAAGGGAAAGGCTACTGTGTACACACAAGTCAAAAATTTTTATGTTCAACCACATCCCGCCTAGAACTAAAGTTCCAGGCTAATAGCTAAAGTCCACTCAAGTGGACTGGAAGACATTTTTAGTTGAGTCATCTTTAGATGACTTGCGCTATTAGACTCGGAATGAATTCCGAGGCGGGACAGATGCACTAAACGAATATTTGTGTGTATACCTTACCCTTTGTAATGGAGGTTGTAGGGAGCGGTGAAGACTAATAAAGCTAAACCGAGAAATATTGGAATTAACAGGCTGAAGCCTGTAGTAAAATTTGCCTAAGTGCGTAAAACTACATAATGGCTTTAGACTTCTCCGGTCAAAATCTCCGAGGACGCAACTTCAAAGGACAAAACCTTGCAAGTGCAAACTTTAGCTATGCCGATATTCGAGGCGCAAACTTTAGCGGTGCTAACTTGACAGAGGCAAATTTCAGTCACGCCAAAGCTGGACTACAAGGCCATTGGGTAATTGGTTTAGTTATTGTCTCATTTTTATTGTCGGGACTCTCAGGATTGTTCTCAGCATTGAGTGGTTACTTCGTGTCGCTGATATTTAACTCATTTCTAAACAACCAAGTTATAGGCTGGGTTGCTTTATTCATATTGATTGCCTTTTGCTTCATCACAATTAGTCTAGGATTAACAACTGATTTAGGAGCGGGAGCCGCCGCCGGAGCCGTCGCTTTCGCCTTCGCCTTCGCCGTTGCCTTCGCCGTCGCCGGAGCTTTCGCCGTCACCCTCGCCGGAGCTTTCGCTGGAGCTTTCGCCGTCGCCGGAGCTTTCGCCGTCGCCGGAGCCGTCGCTGTCGCTGGAGTTGGAGCTTTCGCCGTCACCGTCGCCGGAGCGGTCGCCGGAGCCGGAACGTTACTGAGCATTTACATCGCTTGGCAAGCGATGAAAGGAAATGAGAAATATTCCTTGATTCGTAATATTGCCATTGCCTTTGCAGCCACAGGCGGTACAAGCTTTCGTAACGCCAATTTAACCAATGCCAAATTCGCCGAAGCCACACTCAAAAGCAGCGATTTCCGCAACGCTACTCTTACTCGTACTCATTGGCATCAAGCCAAAATGCTTGACCGTGTGCGCCCTGGTAAAACCTATCTGCAAAACTCACAAGTACGCCAACTGCTAGTTACTGGACAAGGACAAGACAAAAACTTCGATCGCCAAAACCTGCGGGGTATAAACTTACAATCAGCTAACCTAGCAGATGCCAGCTTTATCAGCACTGACCTCAGTGAAGCTAACTTGCAAGATGCTGATTTATCCAGAGCCAAACTTAAACAAACCCAACTCGACGCAACTGATTTAACAGGCGCAATTCTCACAGGTGCATTCATTGAGGATTGGGGTATTACCAATGAAACTAAATTGCATGGCGTGAGGTGTGAATATATCTTCATGCGCTTACCCACCAAAGCCAACCCCGACCCCCTCCGCAAACCAGATAATCACCAAGAAGTATTTCAAGACGGCGACTTTGCCGAATTTATCCAACCAATTTTTGACACCCTCGACCTTTATCACAATCAAGGCGTTGACCCCCGCGCCATTGCTATTGCGTTTAAAAAATTAGCAGAAAAACACCCCGAAGCTGGGTTAGAAATCGTCGCAATGGAGAAACGCGGCGATGATAAATTATTAATCCGCGCCAAAACTGCGGTAGACGTTAATAAATCGCAACTGAGTGCCGAATATTTTGCAGATTATAATCAACTCAAAGCTTTATCTCAAAGTCAACAATCATTACTTATAGAAAAAGACGATCGCATTCGTAGTTTAGAAACTATGCTGACAACTGCTCTCCAGCAGCCCAAATATTATATAGAAGGAGATAATAAAGTGTCTGATATTAGCGGCATTAGTATTCAAGGCAGCAGTAATGTTAGTGGTATTGCGGGTGGTGGTTCTGTTGCCAACTTAGGAATAATTAGCGGCAATGTAAATATTGCCATTAATGAGTTACCCGATTCCCCCAATAGTGAGCAACCAGGAATTAAAGAATTACTCACACAATTACAACAGGCAATTTCCCAATCTTCAGAATTATCTGATGAAGATAAAGCCGAGGCTTTAGAACAAGTGAAAACTTTAGCCGAAGCAGGTCAAAATCCCCAAGAACCCACCAAGCAAAAAACTGCCAAGACAGCCATCACCATGTTAAAAGGTTTATTTTCTGGCTTACCCGCCGTCGCCACATTGGTAGAAGCAGCAAATAATTTATTACCTGTCATTTCTAAACTATTTGGGTTGGGATAATTCTGGAGGTTTAGATCCCCGACTTCTTGAAGAAGTCGGGGATCTTGGGGAACACATATCTTGCACCTAGCCCCAACGAATGGAATTCGCGGCTATAAAAACGTAGACGCGCAAGCGGCTTCCCGCAGGGTAGTCCGCCTACGCAGACTAATGCAAAATCAAGGGTTTTGAACCCACGCAGGAGGTCACTAGGCTTGTCCTGAGCGTAGCCGAAGTGCGGGTTGTGTCTGTGTCCAAGACGCAACTCTTGTCTGCTCTCGCCGTGACACCAGTAAAAATTTTTATATTGAATATAAAGATTGATTAAGATTAATGGCGTACTGAAAAATATGATTAAGATGTTAGCTGAAAACTGGACTGTGATTGAAGCAAATTTACAGATTAACTGGCTGCTGGTAAATAACTGTTTGCAGTTTGCGGCTTGGGGAGTTTTTTCCCTGTTGCTGGCGGAGGTACTCAGGGACACTTACCATGCTTTATGTCACAAAGTAAGTTGGTTAGCTAAATGGCATAACAAGCATCATGCAGCCTATCGCCGCGACTTATCGGTAGTTTCTCTAAAAATGTATCAAGAGTCTCAGCTTTACCATGACATTGTAGAGTCGGTGCTTTTAGTCTTTGTTTTAACAATAGTTGCCTTATTGGTGAACCAATGGGGGTTGTGGTTCGGGGTATTATATGCTTTCACCTTTTTGTATGGGGCATCGGTGCGATATTTTCAAGGGAAAATAGAGACGGACTATAACCACTTACCCGGCCCTTTAGAAATTATTCCTTCGAGTTTTTGGGTAAATCGTGCTTACCATTGGCGACACCATTTTGATGATGTGAACGCTTATTACAGTGGCGTGTTTCCGTTGGTGGATAAAATTTTAGGTACAGCACTTTCTCTTAAAGGTAAAACCATCGCCATAACCGGTGCATCGGGAACTCTGGGACAAGCGTTAACAGCAGAACTGATTCAACACAATGCCAAGGTTGTAGCTATTACTACAAATCCAGATAAGTTAGTCACTCAAACCGGGGTAATGGTACTTCCTTGGGAGTTGGGGAATGAGGTACAACTGCGAGATAGGTTAGAAAAAGTCGATATTTTGATTATCAATCATGGTGTGAATGTTTATGGCGATCGCACACCCCAAGCCATCAATTCATCTTATGAGGTGAATACTTTTTCAGCATTGCGGTTGATGGATATCTTCATGACAACGGTGACGGGGCCACAAGACAAAGCCACCAAAGAAATTTGGGTGAATACTTCGGAAGCAGAGGTATCACCAGCCCTCAGTCCACTTTATGAATTGAGTAAACGCACCTTGGGAAATATTATTACCCTCAAACGTTTAGAAGGTAATTGCATTATTCGCAAATTAATTCTCGGCCCGTTTAAAAGTCAACTTAATCCCTATGGGGTGATGTCAGCTACCCAAGTGGCAAAATTCATTGTATTTTTAGCAGTCCGAGACTTTCGCAATATTATCGTGACAATTAATCCCCTGACTTATTTGCTATTTCCTTTCAAGGAGACTAGTACATGGCTGTATTATCGCGTGTTTAGTAAAGCTAAGAACTAGTAGTCTGCCAAGGAAACTTTGCGTTGTGGTCAGCAGAGGAGCAGAGGGGCAGAGGGGCAGGGGGGAAAGACTTACTGCAAGTTTCTCCCCTGCTCCCCTGCTCCCTTGCTCCCTTGCTTACCTCCACGTAGCAATATTGGGTTGGTACACTACTAGAATTAATGCGATCGCTCATCAGTAAGATGTAGGATGGCGATCGTATATATAATTCTGACTCGGTTCTAGCAGATAAAATGAAACAAAGAAAGGCAACCAGCTAAACGGAAACTATTATGAGTCAAGCTATTGAAGGAGTACGCTGGACAATCCACGATATAGAGGTTCTACCTGAAAATGAGTGGACACGCTACGAAATTATTAATGGAGAATTATTTGTAACTCGCACCCCTCACTATCGTCATCAACAAATATGTGGTAAAACTTTTCGCCAGCTTGATATTTGGTCAGAGTCTAGTGGTTTGGGCGTGACAATTATATCTCCTGGGTTGATTTTTTCGGAGGCAGATAGTGTTATCCCCGATGTAGTTTGGGTTAGCCAAGAAAGATTAGCCCAAATTGAAGATGAAGCAGGACATTTAACAGCCGCGCCAGAATTGGTAATCGAAGTATTATCTCCCGGTACACAAAACGAACGTCGAGATAAGGAAGCAAAACTGAAACTTTATTCAATTCATGGTGTGCGTGAGTATTGGATTTTGAATCGCTTTACTAAACAAGTGGAAGTTTATCGCCGAGAAAAAGCCCAGTTAATTTTAGTTGCAACTTTGATAGGTGATGATGAAATAACTTCGCCACTTTTACCAGGATTTTGTTGTTCTATTAGTTGCTTTTTTCCTGAATAATCATAGCAGAAGGCAGGAGAGAAGAGGGTTATAGCTTTGTTTACCTTTCTTAACTTAGTTTTGTTTTTTCCCACCGAATTACTTATTCATACTAATACCAATTTGAAAAATGATTGCGACAAATGGGTTACTGAAAAGCTCGCCAGTAAGCAATTTCCCAATCCAAAATCCAAAATCTAAAATCCAAAATGGTATAAGTTGCTTTCAGAAATAGTATTCCTACTCCCCACTCTCTACTCCCTACTCCCAGCCCAAATTACTATCTTTGATTGCAACTTGGTATCAGCTAATTGGTAGGGTGAACCAAAATGTTACGCCTGTTTCTAATCCACTTTGGACACCAATTTCACCACCATGCGCTTGAACAATTTGTTTACACAAATATAAGCCTAAACCTAAACCTAAAGAATAAGGATTATTCTTGCCCCGAAAATATAAATCAAATAATCTTTGGCTTTGTTCTGGGCTAATACCAACACCGTTATCGCTGACGGTACAATAAATTTTTTCACCTTCAACTATGGCATTAATTGTAATTTGCAATCCTGGTAAATTATGTTTGATGGCATTGCCAATTAAGTTAGAAAATACTCGCCATAGTTGTGTTGCATCGGCGTTGATTAAGGGTAAATCTGCGGTGACAAGATTGATGAGATGAGTTTGATTTTTTCGCAGCATTGGTTCTAAATCTGCGATCGCATCGGCGATAATCATATCTAACTGCACAGGTTGACGCTGTAAAACTAACCCTTGCATATCGTTGACATGGGCTTCCATCAAGGAATTAATTAAGTTTAATTGGCGATCGCTACTCTGCACCATCCGTTCTAAAGTGGTACGGGGTAAAGAAATTACATTACTCTCCTCTCCTGCATTTTCTAGCAAATTCTTCAGCACCATCAAACTACCCAAAACTGGGTTACGTAAGTCATGAGATACTGCATGGAAAAAGACTCGCAGTGCTTCTTCGGTACGCTGGCGATCGCGCAATGCTGCCTGAAGTTCGCTAATATCTAAAATTATCCCCACTAAGCCGCCCAAGGAACCATCGACTTTAGAAAAGCTGGCTTTGTAAAATATGACATCATGTTTGGTTTGATCAGCAAACACCAAAAAACTTTCATAAGTTTGCACTTGTTGTTGTTCCAACAAAGTCATATCTGCGTGATAATATTGGTCAGCCAGTTCTCTGGGTGCTAAGTCATAATCAGATTTACCAAGAATTTGTTCTTTGCGTAAACCCAGAACTGCTTCAAAAGCTGTGTTGCAACCAAGGTATAAACCTTGAGTATTCTTATAAAAAACAGGAGTGGGAATTGTATCGATTAAAACTTGTAAGAAATCGATTTGTTCTTGTAAGGCTTCCTCGGCTTGTTTGCGTTGGGTAATATCCTCAATTAACCCTTCATAATACAGTAATTTTCCGGCTGCATCACGCACAGCATAGGCTTTTTCCGAAATCCAAACTATACTGCCATCTTGGCGATAAATTTGTGATTCAAATTCGGAGATAATGCCATACTTTTCAATTAACCGCACAAACTCAGCCCGACGCTTGGGGTCAACATACAACTGATTTTCAATATCTGTAAAATTAGCTGTAACTTCTTCTGGTGAAGAATAGCCATAAATTTTAGCTAATGCCGGATTAGCTGTAATATATCGACCATCAGGACTACTTTGAAAAATCCCTTCAATGGCGTTTTCAAAAATACTGCGATATTTGGCTTCGGCGACGACTAATTTGCGATTAGCTGATTCTAATTCTTTGCGGGCGTAAAATTCCGAACGTTGTAGGCGATCGTATAAATAAACTCCCAAATCACAGATAACACAAAACCAGAATATATATAAAACAAATGTTACATTATATATTTCTGGATGTTCTGGTTTAAGTGTTTTTAATCCCAAGGCAGTATTCACAATAAAATAGTAACCTAAAATACTTACCTGAGATATAAAATGGAGCGGCCAGCGCACTGGCATAAATATAGCTTGACTAAGAAATAGCAACGACCAACCAACAATATCTGGTAAGGCAAAACCTTTAATTGTGGCGAACAATTGCGACGCAAAACCAACTGACCAAGATGTACCTAAAAATAATCTACCTGGGTGACGATGACCAAAGCGAGTTTTATGTAAACTAAAACAAATCAATAAACTCAGTAACATGGAAACGTTAATCGCCAGTCCTTGAATCCTGACTATTCTTGGTATCTGTACCAATTCTTGTAGAGAAAAGAATAAGTCATAAATATCGCGGACAGTAAAAGTCAATAAACAAATAAATGCCAACCATAACCACAAGCGTAATCTCTGCCAAAAAAAATGATTACGCCAAGAGTGATATTCACCAGTAATTACATCAATTTTTGGTGCTGAAAAAACTTGTTGCCACCAAATTCCAAATTTTTGCAATAATTTAGCCATTAGTGTCTTACCAACTTTGACCATACCATCGCAGGTGTTGTTCCATTTTCTCCCTCGTATTTATTATGATCAGTTATGGCTACATTTTGACGACTAATCGGCTACAGACAATGTGAACCAAAATGTTAATCCTCGTTTGCGGTTACTAATTACACCAATTTCGCCGCCATGTGCTTGAATAATTTGGCGACATAAATACATTTTCAACCCTAGAATTGTGGAACAAGGTGCTTGGGGTTCTCGCACATATAAATCAAACAGGCGATCACCTTCTGTTTTACTCATGGTGACACCGTTATGTTCAATTTGAATTTTGACCATACTTTCCACAACGGTGGCTGTCAGCGCCAATTTCAACCCTGGGGGATTTTGTTGCAAACTATAAATTAACAAGGTCAGCAACACTGTTTGTAACTGTGTAGGATCTGTCTTGATTAATGGCAAATCTTCGTTAATTAAGTTTTCGAGTGTTGCCTGATTTTGCCACAACAGTGGTTGTAAGTCGGGCAGAATTTTTTCGAGGAGTGTGTTTAAATTTACCTGCTGGAGATTTATAATAACACCTTGCTCCATCCAGCAATGAATTTCTAACAAAGAGTTAATCATTGTGAGTTGGCGATCGTTCCCTTGAATCATCCGTTCAATTACTGAACTAGGTACAGGAATTGACTGAGAAACAGCAGGGTAAGAAGTTTCTGCTGGTGGTGTATGGGAACAGAGGAGGACAGGTGGTGATTGTTCCCCAACTCCCAAATCCCGACTCCCGACTCCCCCATTTTCTAGCAAATTCTTCAGTACCATCAAATTGCCCATAACTGTGGTGCGTAAATCATGGGCGACTGTATGCAGTACCACATCTTTAACTTGTTGCAGTTTTTCTAATTCCTGCATTTTTTGTTGCAGTTGGGCGGTGCGTTCTTCTACTTGGCGTTCGAGGTTGGTGTTGAGTTCGGCGAGTTCTTGGTAAAGTTGCGCTTGCTGAATGGCGATCGCTAATTGTTCTGATAATTGTTGGAGTAAGTCGATTTCTATCGGTTGCCATTGACGGGGGGCAGAACATTGATTAGCAACTAAAGCACCAATTAATTCTTCCCCTAACATAATTGGTACAGCTAAACTTGCCCTTGTCTGAAATTGTTGATAATTGGCTTGTAATTTTGGCGATACTGTGATTTTGCTGACATCTTCCACTACACGCACGCGATGAGTTGCAAAAATAGTTTTCAATTCTTGCAAATAACTTTTATCTTCTGGTGTCCAACCCAATATAGAAGGATATTTGGGGTCTACTGATTCTGCGATTTTTTTGACTTTTACCTCATAATTATTCAGCCCAATAAAAACCCGATCAGCTTGTAGAAATTGCCTGACTTCTGACACAGTAGTTTGGAGAATTTGCTCTAAATTCAGGGAAGAGCGAATCCTAACCAGCGTTTCCGTCAACAAGCGATCGCGCTGTGCTGTCAACCGCATTTGGGCTTCTGCTTGCTTACGGGCGGTAATATCATGATTAATCGCTAAAATACAGGGTACACCATCTAAATCAATCACATCGGCAGACAGTAAGGTGGTGCGAATTTCCCCGGACTTGCGCCGAAAGGTAAATTCTAAGTTGCTGATGGCTCCCTTGGTTTGTAAATCTGCTACTAATTGAGTGCGATCGCTTTCATTTACCCAGATTTTTAAATCAAAAGCTGTATGACCAATTACTTCATTCTGCTCATAGCCTGATAGCTGCATAAAACTATCATTAACTTCGATGAAGCGTCCTTCTTTCAATGTACTAATACTAATTGGATCGGGACTACAATTAAAAGCTTTAGAAAACTTTTGTGCCAAATTTTGTAGTGAAGTTTCTACTTGTTTCCGCTCTGTAATATCCCGAACAATCGCTAATACTTCATCAGCGCCGCTAACTACTAACCGCGCCTCATAATCACGAATACCCTTTGGTGTTGGTAATTGATATTCGCAAGTTTGCAAACTGCCAGCATCCAAAGTTTTCGCAATGGTTTCTTGTCCAATTAAGGCTAGATCATTTGGTAATAAATCTCGCATATTTTTACCAACTATCTCTTCTTTCGTTAAAGTGAGACTGATACCATCACCTTTCAAATCAAGATATTCACCATCACGACTCATCCGAAACATCAAATCTGGAATTGCTGCCAAAATTGCTTGGTACCTCGCCTCACTGGTGCGTAACTCTTCTTCGGTTTGTTTTCTAGGAGTAATATCTATCACTAAACCATTACAGAGAATATCACCGTTTGCTTCTGCTTCCAGTTGGCAAGCTCCTTGAATATACTTGAGTTTACCACTAGGAGTCATAATTCTGCCTTCCCAATGCCAAGGTTTAAGTGTACTAAAAGCTACAGCCAGAGATTTCTTAAACTTGGTTCTATCTTCGGGATGAATTAGCTGGTATAAAATTTGCCAGTCTGCTTGAATTAGTTCTGGTTCTAATTCTGACAAGTCTCGACAACCAGAACTTACGTATAAAACCACCTGGGAACCATCCGCCTGTTGTCGGAATTGAAAAATCATCCCTGGTAAAATAGCAGCAATTTTGTCCAACAAAGTGATAGTCTCTGGCAGAAATTCAAGTTTACGTAGTAATTTTAAGGATTCATCCACTATTTCACCCTTTGATACCCAAGCAACTGACATGATTTGTCAAGAGATGGTAACTATGACGACAATTTCGCTGTTGTCAACATCAGTGCTAACAGCAGCAAAACATAGCCTTATTTCAGGTTAATTCTTGATGGGGCGATCGCATTCACCCAATCGGGTGAACCATTGGCTTACACCACTTTGGATTGTAAATTAGTTGATGCCCGGAACAATATTTTCTTGAGACTCTCCAGTAGAATGGAGAGTTTAAGATAAGATCAGTAATCATGTCTGACTAAAAGTTTACGAATTATGTTCACCCCAACAGCAACAAAACAAATTGGTGTAGTTGCCAAAGAAAGCGGCGTACCAATTAAAACCATTCGCTACTACGAAGAACTCGGACTACTTCAATCATCAGGTAGAACCGAAGGCGGATTTAGATTATTTAACTCTGATGTTTTAGCGCGACTACACTTTATCAAACGCGCTCAAAGTTTAGGCTTAAGTTTGTCAGAAATTAAAGAGTTTTTAAATGTTCATGATAGTGGTAAATTACCTTGTGAACATATCAAAGCGAAATTAGAAGACAAGGTAAAAGCTATTGATGAACAAATTCAACAATTAATGATTTTGCGACAAGAATTATCAGGCTTACTTTCTGGTTGGGAAATCAAACCTGATCATTCTCATTCTACTATTTGCCCCATCATTGAAAATGAATAATTCTCCCCAATGAGAGTCGATATTTCGATTTAGCGGTCTATAATCCGTGGTGAGTCTGACTTCGGAATTCTTCAATCATCATTTAATGTTTCAATCAATAAATCTACTTGCTTTTGTCTTTGTTGTAAAAAGCTTTCACACTGACGTAAATACTCAACAGCAGTGGCAAACTGCTCAAACACGTCTTCCAACTCCAATTCACCGGCTTCAATGCGGGCAATAATTTTTTCAATTTCTGATACCTTCGCCTCGTAATTCACATTTGCGATCGCTTCCGCATCCGAGGAACTTTTACGTTTAACCATTAATCTTTGAGGGTTTTTGTCGTCACTTCCGTAACTTTTACTTTAACTTCTCCCTGCCCCAACTGAACCAACAATTCTTGACCAACAGTTAACTCACTTGCATGACGCGCTATCGCTCCATTTTCTTGGCGTACCACGGCGTAACCTCGCTGTAACACCGCCTTTGGGTCAAGGGTAGCTAACTTCTGGCGCAACAATTCTAAATGCTGTGTGGCTTGTCGCGATCGCTGGCTAGTAACTTGTAAAAGTTGCTGACGTTTCCAGCCTAACTTTTGCATTTCTTGTTTGACTTGTCTATCTAAGCCTACACGTTGCAAGCGATTACGTAAGATTTGCAGTTGATTGACGGCCGATGTCCTCACTTCATACACTGCATCATACAAAGCATCAATTCGCTGCTGATGTTGAGCAGACAATTCTGATAGCGACGGTACAACTAATTCGGCGGCGGCGGTCGGTGTATGTACGCAGACATCAGCCGCTAAATCGACTAAAGATTCATCTCGTTGATGACCAATCCCCGTAATTACCGGGATAGAACATTCTGCCACAGCCCTGACGACTCGCTCATCATTAAAGCAAGCTAATTCCTCAACTGCCCCACCACCCCGTGATAAAATTAGCACCTCAGCCCGACCATCTTTTTCAACTCTGGCGATCGCTTTCACTATTGATTCTGGTGCTTGTTCGCCTTGTACTGTGGCTGGCGAAAATAATACTTGTAAGCCAGGATATCTATGTTTAAGGGTTTTTTGAATATCACCCCAAGCCGCCGCCGTGGGTGAAGTCACAACTGCGATCGTTTGGGGATGGGGTGGTAGCGGCCGCTTTTTTTCAGGGTCAAATAACCCTTCCGCTAACAAGCGGTTACGTAATTGTTGATAGCGTAATGCTTGTAAACCCACACCAGCAGGTAAAGCTTGCCAAACTGTTAACTGATACTCTCCTCTTTGGGGATACAAGCGTATACTCCCCAAAATAATTATCTGTTCACCAACCGCAGGAATCTGCACAAGTTTTGCTACTTGACTATTCCACGCCACGCACTTAATCGCTGCTGTCCCATCCGGGTCTTGCAGTGTAAAAAATAAACCACTGCGATGATGATTGGCGCTGGAAACTTCCCCTGTGATCCAAACTTGTCGTAGTTGCTCATCTTGCTCTAACAGCAACCGGATATAATCAGTTAACCCAGCTACCGAAAGTGCTGTATTGAAAGTTACAGAGTCAGTAAAATCAGAAGTCATCAATTAAGGGGGCCGAATAAAAAGGACTCAGAAGACAGAATTCAGAATTGGTGAATACTCTTACCATAAAGGGATGGAGTTTAAATTAAGAAGAAATTTTTATTTTGATTTCGCCCAGGTGGGACGAGGTTTTCCACCAATATTCATCACCCAGCGATGCACTGAGCCTGCTGAAGTGTCATACAGAATTCATACTGAATTCTGACTCCTGATTTCTGAATTCTTCTTCATAAACTAGCAAAACTTCTATCCAAATCCTAACAAAACCGTGTATTTTTCAGATTGGTAGTCTTGAACACTCAGATAAAATTTTGCTGAGGTGGGAATAACTTACCACTAGACCTGGCGAAAGCCATAATAGTTGAGGGGGGTAAAGACTCATCAAAGTTGTGACGTTTGTTTCTTAGAGAAATCCGATTTCCGCATTTTCTGGCTAAAATAGTATATCTGTTCTACTTCAACTCCAAACCTAACACTCCATAAATCCATATATATAGATAGAGGCAGTAATGGCTATCAACACTGACAATTCCGGTAAGCAAAAAGCCCTGAATATGGTACTCAACCAGATTGAGCGCAGCTTCGGTAAAGGTGCTATTATGCGCCTGGGCGATGCAACCCGGATGCGGGTGGAGACAATTTCCACAGGCGCACTCACCTTAGATTTAGCCCTGGGTGGTGGTTTACCCAAAGGGCGGGTAATTGAGATTTATGGCCCAGAAAGTTCTGGTAAAACCACAGTCGCCCTACACGCCCTCGCCGAAGTGCAGAAACAAGGTGGAATTGCGGCCTTTGTGGATGCGGAACACGCCCTAGACCCTACTTATGCGGCGGCTTTAGGTGTAGATATCGAGAATTTACTGGTTTCTCAACCTGATACTGGAGAAGCAGCTTTAGAAATTGTTGATCAACTGGTGCGCTCATCTGCCGTTGACATTGTAGTTATTGACTCAGTAGCAGCACTAGTTCCCCGCGCTGAAATCGAAGGCGATATGGGAGACGCACACGTTGGTTTACAAGCACGTTTGATGAGCCAAGCCCTCCGTAAAATCACGGGTAATATTGGTAAATCTGGTTGTACAGTAATTTTCATCAACCAATTACGGCAAAAGATTGGTGTCACCTACGGTAGCCCAGAAACTACAACTGGTGGTAATGCGTTGAAGTTTTATGCTTCTGTGCGTTTAGATATTCGTCGCATTCAAACCTTGAAAAAAGGAACTGATGAATTTGGGAACCGCGTTAAGGTAAAAGTTGCTAAAAACAAAGTTGCACCACCTTTTAGAGTGGCAGAATTTGACATTATTTTCGGTAAGGGAGTGTCAATTTTAGGTTGTTTGGTTGATATAGCCGAAGAAACAGGTGTTTTAACTCGTAAAGGTGCTTGGTATAGTTACAACGGCGACAACATTTCGCAAGGTAGAGATAACGCGATTAAATATTTAGAAGAAAAACCAGAATTCGCCGAACAAATTAAACAACAGGTGCGCCAAAAACTTGATATGGGCGCGGTTGTTTCTGCTAATTCTGTAGCTAAAGCCAGTGAAGATGAGGAAGAAGAATACGAAGAGGAAGAATAGTATTTACTATTGAACAGTGAATCAATTAGTGGCGAACAGAAATACGCCACTAATTTAGCAATCCTAAATGAGTTGTGAAAATCGAGAGGATCAGATACCCGACTTCTTAAAGAAGTCGGGTATCTTTTGGTTCACGAATGATTTAGGAATGCTATTGCAAAAATCAAATTGGAAAATCTTAAACTCCGTTCATAGCTAAGAAGGCGTAACTCGGCTGAAAAATCTATCTAAGATGTCTGATTTCTGTTCTGTACTAAAACCATCATGGCTATGTTGATAGTCTAAACCAAGGTTTTTGGTAAATGGAACAGCTTTATCAGTAATTTCAGGTAGGTATTTTCCGGGCGCAACATGACTTAAGGTATCATCTAAGTTGCAGTTTTTGCGAGATGAAAGCTGCATCAGTAACTCAACAGCTACCGTCGGTAAAATGCGAGAAGTCTGATTATAGAAAAAATAAAAACTCAGACTACCGATACGGATGCGATCGCCTTCTTTGAGTTTCATTGTTTCATAAACACGTTCGCCATTCACAAAGGAACCATTCGTACTTTTAAAATCGACTAGGTAAAACCCGTCTTCATCATATTGGATGGCAGCATGACGACGAGATAGGTATTTATCATTAATACAGATACCACAGTGGCGATCGCGTCCAATTGTCCAAATTCGCTGCGGTTGTAGTAAAGTCTGGGTTTGATTTTCAGCCAAATTAGTTACCAAGTAAACCTTCTCATCATCTACTACACCCTGCACATAGCTTGTATTTAACCCTGTCACACCAGGCAATGAACGGCCTTCCATCTGAAGAATGTCATCTAGAAGTCCACTATGGTGTTCGTACAACTTGACAAATACTTGATATAAACTTAGTCTTCTTTCTATCTCTTTACTTTGAAAGTCAGCGATTTTAGCTGAAGCTTTTAGTATGAATAGATTTGATTTGCTGATGTCGGTCATGGACTTTTTTCTCAGCCTAAAATCAGGAACAGTGGCTTTTTGAGTTTTTGCTTTCAGACAATGGAGTTGGATGATTTTGACTAAGAATTCCTACTTGTATTTTGGTACTTAGTATAAGTATCATGCAACTTTAGTTTTTTAAAAAAATTGTTTTATTTCGTTTTATATTGTAAATTACTGTAGTCTTATTTTAACAGATACTAATTATTAAGAATAATTTAAGTATTTCTTAAGTAATATTAGAAAGATTAAAGCTAAAGGATTAATTTCGTAATTCACCCAAAAACAAAAATTAAGTATTGAGTATCAATACTTAATTCTTAATTTGAATTATTCAAATTTATTTATGAATATTTTCCTATTTCCTGTTTATCTGGACTTACAATAAACCACGTTTACCATTCGGGCGTACTGTCATCCAATTAGTTTTGGCTAGAGCCAGTTGCTCATCTAAAATTTTGGCACCAGTCAGATTAGCACCACATAAATTAGCGCCTCGGAGATTAGCATTACTCAGATGGGCGTAGCTGAGATCAGCACCCCGTAAATCTGCTCCTTCTAAATCAGCATGGTTGAAATAAGCTTTGCTTAAATTTGCATCTCTGAGATTGGCGCGAGTGAGACTAGCCCTACCAAAGTCACTGTTGTGAAGATTTGCGCCTTGAAGATTAGTGCTTTGCAGTTGAGCCGAATGAAAATTGGTTTCTGACAATTCACTACCTTGGAGATTGAGAAAGTTTAAATTGTGTAAGGCAAAATCTCGTCTTCCCTTGAGATAGGCTGTTAATAAAGTTTGGCTATCTAATCTGCGTCCAGCTTTAGATTGTTGATTACTTGCACTATTACTATGACTGTTAGGTAACATTCCGGGTTTACCTACAGAGGCTGCACGCATTCCACCTTGATCAGAAGCAGCAGCCTCGGCAATTTTTGCTCTGCGGGCGCGAATTGCGGCGGCTACCTGTGCTACTCCTGTCGCATTACCCCCAACTGCGGAAGGATTGCTGCATAAAATTGCCGAGTTCTCTCCACGCTGCGGTGTTTTTTCTTTAGAATTATTTTCAGATTTTACTAGCAAGCTTTTAGCCAAACTATCCAAGTAAGGCTCCATTTCTAATGCTCTGAGAACTTCTGCTGCTGACTGGTAGCGATTGCGGACAGAAACATCTAACATTTTTCGCAACACACCTGTCAAGTGATCACTCACATGCACCAAATGTTCCCACATCATTTCCCCTGTGGTGGGATTGTAATCTAAATCTTTAGGAGTTTTGCTGGTGAGCAAATAAATACAAGTTACTCCGAGGGCATAGATATCACTTGCGTAAACCGGACGCATCGCCATTTGTTCTGGAGGTGCAAAGCCAGGGGTACCAATTGCGTAGGCGGTTAGGGCAGTATGCCCTGATTGACTCGGCGCAGCTTGAGTGACGTGGTTTTTCACCGCACCAAAGTCAATTAGCACCATTCTGGCATCTTGGGTGCGACGAATTAAGTTGGCTGGTTTGATATCACGGTGAATTACCTTCTGCTCATGGATGTATTGCAGTACAGGTAACATCTCACTCAAAAACTGTTTCACACCAACTTCAGTCAATACACCATTAGCTTTGACTTCCTGTTGCAAGGTAGCACCGCTAATGTATTCCTGAACTAAATAGAATTGTTCCTGTTCTTCAAAATAGTCCAGTAATCTGGGGACTTGAGGATGGTTACCAATTTTACCTAATGTTCTGGCTTCACGCTCAAAGAGTTCTCGCGCCATTTGCAAAACATGGGGTGCGTTTCCTGATGGTCGTAGTTGCTTGATGACGCAACTTGGTTCTCCTGGTAAAGCTTCATCTTGAGCCAGAAAGGTTGCGCCAAAGCCTCCTTGACCTAACGGTTTACTCACCCGATAGCGATCGCGCAGCAGTAGGCGCGAGCCGCAAGACTGACACCTTTGGCTATATACCACATTTTCTGGATTGGGACAGGTTGGATTTAAGCAGTAGCTCATGCACTGTCAACTCGCTGCGCGAAAATGGCTGGGAGCATTACACTCTAATTCAATTATTGAGACCAAAACTGACTCTGAGCAGGTAATTTATGCTGGAAATCCTTTGAAGAGTTCCTAAAGTTTGACTGCTTGATCTAAGCGATCATCACAACAAGATAGCTGATTGACCGCGCGATCGTCAGTAGTTATCAAGCTATTTGTGTAATAACTAGTTTTCAAATCAAAATTCTACGTATTTTTACAGTCACTTAAGTAGTGCTGAGTGGAAAGTGCAGAGTGCTGAGTTGAGAAAGCGCCGTAGGCGCTTATGTTTTTTGCTTTGCAAACTATTTACTCAGCACTCAGCACTCAGCACTTACAAACTAGACAATACTTCCCGTGCCACAGCAAGAGTCTGCTCAATATCTTCCTCAGTATGTGCCAAAGAAGTAAAGCCAGCCTCAAACTGAGAAGGTGCTAAATAAACACCACGTTCTAACATTCCGCGATGAAAACGCCCAAATTTGGCAGTATCTGACTTTTTGGCATCTTCATAGTTATGAACAGGCCCAGAAGTAAAGAATAAGCCAAACATGGCGCTAATCTGACCACCACAAGCAGCGTGACCAGTTTCTTGAGCAATTTGCAGTAAACCGGCGGCTAATTTTTGCGTAATTTGGTCAAGATACTCATAAGTACCAGGTTTTTGTAGCAATTCCAGGGTTTTAATCCCAGCTGTCATCGCCAATGGGTTCCCGGAAAGAGTACCAGCCTGATACACAGGGCCAGCAGGAGCGATCATGGACATAATATCCCGCCGTCCTCCATAAGCTCCGACTGGTAAACCACCACCGATAACTTTACCTAGTGTTGTCAAATCGGGAGTAATGCCAAATTTCTCTTGAGCGCCACCATAAGCGATCCGGAAACCCGTCATGACTTCATCAAATACTAATAAAGCTCCATGCTCATGGGTGAGTTCCCGTAGACCTTCTAAAAACCCAGCATCAGGAGGAATAAACCCAGCATTCCCAACCACTGGCTCTAGAATGACACCAGCAATCTGGTCGCGGTTTTCTTCAAACAAGGCTTTGACGGCTTCCAGGTCATTGAAAGGAGCTGTTAGGGTGCTGCTAGTTGCTGATTTTGGTACTCCTGGGGAGTCGGGTAAACCAAGGGTGGCTACACCAGAACCAGCTTTAACCAAGAACATATCAGCATGTCCGTGGTAACAGCCTTCAAATTTGATGATTTTCTCACGATTGGTAAAAGCCCGCATCAGCCGCAAAACTGCCATACAAGCTTCTGTGCCAGAGTTGACAAATCTGACCATTTCGATGCTTGGAACAGCATCAATCACCATTTCTGCGAGTACGTTTTCCAGAACTGATGGCGCACCAAAACTTGTACCTTTTTCTAAAGCTTCATGAAGTGCTGCGATCACTTCTGGATGAGTGTGTCCGCAAATAGCAGGCCCCCAAGTGCCTACATAGTCGATGTATTGGTTGCCATCAACATCCCAGATGTATGCGCCTTTAACATGGTCAAAAACTATGGGTTGACCACCGACAGATTTAAATGCTCTGACAGGAGAACTCACTCCTCCCGGCATGAGGTTTTGGGCGGCGGCGAAAATTTCTTGTGATTTTGTGGTTTTAATTGTGGTGTTTACCAAGGTTCTCTCCTAAAAGTGAGAAAGAAAAAAGCTCTATCTTAGGATAGGGTTAAATACTGTGCGTAATTTCTATCCTATAGAAATAGCTGAACCAGGAAAATAACAACTATGTTGTATAAGTCCAATGAAGACTTGCCTTTAGAAATCCGAACTCGGTTATCTGAGGCATACCAGGAACTTTACCGTGCAGCGTTTAACTCGGCTCTCCATTGGTATGGTGAAGCATCGAAAGCTCACCAAGTGGCGCTAAGTGCTGTGAGGATGCAGTCTGCAATGGACAGAAATGTTGTTGTTTCAGGCTAGATAATTAAATTTTCATTTTGAGAAAACATTCCAGCTGTCATATTGAGAATGGTATCGTGAATCCATGAATCATTGTTGTTAGAGCAAGTAAGCTGGTATGTTTTCTACCGAACCAAATTCATTCCGTCACGCTATTCCCGTTGAAGAGATTCGCTACGACGAACGGGGTTTGGTAGCGGCCATTGTGCAGGACTATTTGGATGGCACAGTCTTGATGATGGCTTGGATGAATCGGGAATCGTTACAAAAGACTTTGGACACTGGAGAAACTTGGTTTTGGAGTCGTTCGCGTCAAGAGTTATGGCATAAGGGCGGGACTTCGGGACATATTCAAAAAGTACAGAGCATTCGCTATGACTGTGATAGTGATGCTTTGTTAATTGGGGTGGAGCAAATCGGAGATATTGCTTGTCATACAGGTGAGCGCAGTTGTTTTCATCAAGTAGATGGCAAAATTCAACTACCACCAGCCGATACATTATCTCAGGTGTTTCAGGTGATTTGCGATCGCCGCGACCACCCCACAGAAAGTTCTTATACCTGCAAGTTATTCGCAGGCGGTGATAACAAGATTTTGAAAAAGATTGGTGAAGAATCGGCTGAGGTGGTGATGGCTTTTAAGGATGATGAGCCAGAAGCCATTGCAGGTGAGGTTGCGGATTTGCTCTATCACACCTTGGTTGCTTTGGCTCATCATCAAGTTGATTTAAAGGCTGTATATCGAAAACTGCAAGAACGGAGACGTTAAGGGAATAGGGGCTAGTAGTGTACCAACCCAAAATTGCTACGTGGAGGTAAGCAAGGGAGCAAGGGAGCAGGGGAGCAGGGGAGAAACTTGCAGTAAGTCTTTCCCCCCTGCCCCTCTGCTCCTCTGCTGACCACAACGCAAAGTTTCCTTGGCAGACTACTAGGGGCTAGGGAGTAGGGAGTGGAGAGTAAGAGATGTAAGTAATTTTCCTGACTCCTGACTCCTGCCTTCAAACTTTTTGTAATTCTTATCATTTGCTGAACTTTTCCTCACTGATTCCACAGGGTTTCCACAGGGTTTTTAGTAGTTTTCCACAGACACACTACGAGATGATCAGCACTTGCTGGGTTACTGGGGATTTTGGGGTGATAGCTGTAGCTGGTTTCAGTGACTGAGTTTTTGTGAATTTATGTAACAAAAACTCTGGTTTAACCCTGATTATTCCGTGAGTTTTTCTTTTCTTAAGCACTTTTGTTAACATTTCGCAGCATTGACAAAACCACCCCCTCTTGAAGCACAATGATGCGACTGGCACTTTATTTCTACCCGAATTTATCTGGGAAAATAAAAAATTCCTGAGATGTTTGGAGGCAACAGAAGCGACAATTTTGATTTTTTGCTTCAAGAGTGGCAGTAAATTCGCTTGATCGACCTCAGAGAAGGAAAATCTCATGAACACAAAGGTGAGCATTTTTACGGAAATTCCCGAAACACTCCATGAATCGCTCAAAACTTATTTAGAAACTCACCCTGATTGGGATCAAACCCGTGTGTTAACAGCAGCTTTGTCACTGTTTTTACTCCAAAATGGGGATAGCGATCGCCGTGCGGCTCGTGTTTATTTAGAAACTTTATTCCACAACTGCTAGTTATGTAGTAGGGGACAGGTGACAGGTAACGGGTGATAGGTGACATTCCTGAGATGTTAACTGTCTTGGCGATCGCTAGATCAATCAGGATTGAGGCAAAAAAGAATACATAATAGTCAGGGCGAACAAATGTTCGCCCTGACTTAGTGTTAAGTATGAAATAATTAATTCAAGGGTTAGTTTCCAATTGCGGTGAATGAGTAGGACATTCAAATTTATAACCTACGCCGCGTACAGTTTGAATTAATGCTGGTTGACTGGCATCAGCTTCAATTTTCTTCCGAATTTGACCGATATGTACATCGACAACCCGTTGGTCGCCAACATATTCATAGTCCCAAACCTCTTGAATGAGTTCGGCGCGTCGCCAAACTCGTCCAGGATGACTGGCTAAAAAATGCAGTAAGTCAAATTCTAATGCTGTTAGAGGTACTGGTAGGCTGTTTAATGTCACTTCCCGCCGAACGGGATCAATCATCAGTTTTTCAAAAACTAGGCGTTTTTGTTCTGCTGTTGTCACAACCCGTTGTCGCCGTAAAATCGCGGCGACTCTGACTTCTAACTCTCCTAGACCAAATGGCTTGGTGAGATAGTCATCAGCACCTTTAGCAAAGCCGCGAATCTTGTCAGCTTCATCCGCACGGCTAGTGAGCATGAGAACAAACACACCATTACGACTTTGCATCTCTTGGCAGAGGTTGAACCCGATTACGTCTGGTAAGTTTACGTCTAAAATTACCAAGTCAGGGTTAAATTGCTCGAATAGCGCCAAGGCTGTTTTACCATCCTCAGCCGCCTCCACCTGATAGTTCTGCTTAATCAAAAAGCGTTGGATTAAGTTGCGAACCGCAGGGTCGTCATCAACTACAAGAATCTTGGCAGGAGCCATGACCATCACTTTGCACAAAAATTCGTAAGATTAACAGGAGAATTGCGTACTTTGGGACTGTTACACAAACTTTGCTGGTGTTCCCGTACTTGAGATGCAGCCATTGTAATGGCAATTTGATGTCAAATCATTAAATAGTCTCAACATGAGCCACAGCAGTTGTGTAACTTTGGAAAATTTCCTACTCCCAATTACGTGGTAATTTAAAGCTTTTCAATTTTAATATCGATATGCTTGTGGATACCACTAGTGATTGTGAAGCTGGTTCATCTAAATTGCCTCAAGGCACGGTAAATTGCCAAATTTGAAACATAAAAGTTAATTTTTTCATAAAAAAATAAGTTTTAAGAAGTCTTAGTTCAAATTCTAGAGTAAAGCCACCACTGGTCAACGACATGAGGGGATACACGGAGTTCTAGCAATATGTTAAAGTTGCTATAGTTAAATTTCCTGGGTCAGTTTAACTTACCCGTGCTACTATCCTGGTAGAGCATATAAGTTGCTTGCAACATTTGTTTAAATCTAGGCAAAACCTAAAGTTGTTTTCCAAACAGCAAAATACCTCTGCTGACTAAGGCTGAAGTGTAAACTCCCATGAGCGATCAAAATCCCTACGACAAACTTGGGGTGTCCGAAGAAGCTAGCTTTGATGAGATTCAGGATGCTCGCAATCGCCTATTGGAGCAACACAGTGGCGATGCTAAGGCTCTGGAACTCATTGAAGCGTCTTATGATGCGATTTTAATGGATCGGTTACGGATGCGTCAGGAAGGCAAAATCAAAGTACCTGAGCGAATCCGTTTCCCAGAACTACGAGTCCAATTTCCTCCTAAAGAAGTTTCAACTCCTCGTGAACAGTCGCCTGCATGGCTACAGAGGCTATTAGATCAGCCAACAACGGCAGATGTACTGTTACCAGGTGCTTGGTATTTAGGTTTGAGTGCTATTGGTATTTTCTATCCCGCCTCTGGTGATCAAGTTTTACAGTTGGCGTTGGTGGTTGGGGTAGGTGTTAGTGTTTACTTTCTTAATCGTAAAGAAGGTAAGTTTGGTAGAGCCGTTTTGTTAACGCTGATTGGTCTGATATTAGGCTTGATTATTGGCGGATTGATTGCAAGCGGTTTACCACAAATCGGTTTGGTGGGGTTAAATCCTGAGCAATTTTCTACGGTGTTCACATTTATATTATTGTGGTTAATTAGTAGCTTTCTGCGGTAATATAAAAAATTTACTATTGATTATGGGTAGCAGAATCAATCATCTGCTACCCATATTTATAGGACTTAACAATCAAGGGTTTTGGGAAGGGTGTGGGGGTTCAGGGGTGTATGTATCTAAAACTCTTACACCCCACACCCAGTCTCCACAGACAATCTTTGTGCGTGAGTCCTAATTGATTATCTGAGGGTTAAAGTACTCTTTTCTAAAATCAGAGCTACGGCTGAACTTAAATTAGGAACAATCAAATCGGGGCGGTATAGTTCTAGTTGAGCGCGATCGCGGATACCAGATTCTACAGCCATAACTTTAATGTTATGGGTTTTAGCGGCAGTGATATCGGCTTCTGTGTCTCCCACCATCCAGGTATCGCTAACGAAAGACAGTTCTTTTAAGGCTTTGGCCATTAACAATGGCTTATCTTCAATATCACGGGTTTTAATATAGTCGTTGCTCAGACAATAACGACGATTTTCGGGGAAAAATCTGCCTAAATCAAATTTTTGAAAGGCAAAGTCTAATTCCCAAACTCGCCGCATAGTCATAACTGCTAAGTCAACTCCGGCTGCTTGAATTTTGGCTAATGCTTCTACAGCACCCGGTACTAAGGTGTCATAGTCAAAATAAGGTTCTGTATGTACTGTTTTCCGCCGCAGTTGGGAAAATTCTTGTGCTTGTGCTTCATCAAGTCCAGAAGTTAAGGCAATTTGTTTTTCAGGAATTCTCGCTCGCTTTTGTTGCCAAAATTCAGCTTTACTTAATTGTCTTACTGCTTGTCCTGGACGTTGGGTTTTTTCTAAACAATATTGATAAACACGATAGTACCGTTCAGAAACATCAACAATGGGGCCGTCGAAGTCGGTAAATAGTCTTAGCATCGGCGGAAATTATATGTTAATTTTTCTTAAGAGTAACTTAATTGTGTATCAATAGTCATTATTTAATTAATTGATGTAAATATTTATTTCAAATCGTTGGGTTAAGCAATACAAAACCCAACGATTTGAAAGTTAATGAGTGGGGAATAGGAAAGAAGACTAACTATTGAAATGTTGAAGCATCGCTGTTAAGTAAACGGCGGACAGCTTGTTCTATATCTGTTTCTTTGATTAAAGATTCACCGATTAAAACGGCGTTGGTACCAGCCGCCGCCATCAGGGATAAGTCAGCGTGGGTGTAAAGTCCTGATTCACTGACGACGATCGCACCCAAGTTTTGAATTTGCGATCGCCTAGCAGCTAGTAATCTCTGAGTTGTGCCGATATCAACGGTAAAGTCTGCTAAACTTTGGTTGTTAATGCCAATTAAGCGGACATCATCTAGCTGCAAGACTCGATCCAGTTCAGCTAAGGTATGCACTTCTATTAAGGCACTCATCCCCAAATAATGAATAATGCGTTGAAAATCTTGCAGTTGTCTATCTGTGAGAATTGCGGCTATGAGTAGAACTGCATCTGCACCTGCGGCGCGTGCTAAATAAATTTGGCAGGGATCAATAATAAACTCTTTACAAAGCAGTGGTACTGATACTTTGTGGCGAATCATCCGCAAACTTTCAAAACTACCTTGAAAAAATGTCCGTTCGGTAAAGACAGAAATACAAGCTGCACCAGCACGTTCGTAAGCTTTGGCGATCGCAATAGCATCAAAGTCTGCGCGAATCATCCCATAACCAGGAGATGCTTTTTGAATTTCTGCAATTAAACTAGGTTTATAAGGGTTTTGTTGTAAGGCTGTGAAAAAATCTCGGATGGTGGGTGCAGCTGTTAACTGACGTTGCAAAGAAGCTAAAGACATGTGTTGTTGAATCTGTGCTACTTCTTGCTTTTTCTGCCACACAATTTCTCTTAACATAGGCTGGAGATGAGGATTCACAGTAGTCATCGGATAAATCATAAGTTGTCAAAAATTGGGAAGTGAAATGAATTAAAAACATGAAGTATTCACATCAGCACAATAAATGAGGCTGATGAGAAATTTTTCCAACGAGTTATTTGGCATTTATAGCAATCAAATCTGCTATAAATTGCAATGCAAAACATAAACATCAGCCAGAAATATCCGACTAATGTAGGAGTTTTTTCGGGAATATAAGGCTATATAGATAATTGCTGCGGTTTTAAGAGCGTACCCAATTTGATTTGATGTCAAAAACGCCTATTTTCTGTTCAGAAGCGTTAGTTTCTTTTGGCTTTGCGCCGTGGAGTAGGTAGTTATTTTTGAGGAGACGAATATAGGTACGGTAGGGAATGTAATCTATGGGGTTATAACCAGAAAACCTCAGCATTAAAACACATGCCCAAGAGTATTTACCTGCAATAATCGCTTTAATAATTTGTTCAACTTGTTCTGTATTAATTGGCTTGGCATTTCGTAGGTTATCTAGTTGATACATAAAACCCTCTTTTTAGCTTTCATCCTAGATTTGCTAGGTTGGATTATATTTAGTACCAAAAACTCTGTTCAGGGTATCCGTCTATTGTTTCACGGATATAAATAGGACGGATAATTATAGGCTAGGCTATCAATATGCACCTACATATTTGCCCCCAAAAATGCGGCGTATATCGATGAAAACTTTTTTAATTACACTAGGGACTGTAATTTTGATCATCTCCAGACCAATAGCTTCTGCCGAAAAAGTTCTGCTCGGAACTTGGCAAAATTAGTCGAATGCCACTTCAACTAATTTGGCATACTCATTTCATGGTTTGGTAGAAGACGTTGACCCTTGTAGTTAATAGATTGGTCTGTACGTGGTAGATGAAGAGTGTAATTTACACTGAAGACAAGCTGACGATGATGTGTCGTGTTCTTGTTCTGCAAATGATTCTGTGCTGTATTGCTGATTGCGTGTCATTGCCAATAGTTGGGGGTGGTGTGATAAACACTCCCTGAACAGTGGGAATAATGGATATCGCCTTGGATATGCGTAGTTGCTGGTAAATAAGCCTCTACGAATCCAGGTGAAACATTTTGATTTCAGTGACAGTGCAGAATACATGAACATCGCCCAAGGTGTGGTAGGTGAAGGAATCACAAATCATCGGCATTTCTGGGAAACTTTTGCTGGGGTGTGGCGCGATCGCTTTGCTACCTCAACAAAACAAGTTTGACACTACAGCACTAAATCAATAAGCACCAACAAAATTTGAAAATAGGGGTGGATGGGCATCAACTAGCATTGTGATTTGCGAGAGTGATTAATCCATAGTCCCGCCCCTATCTAATAAACCGTGTTGCAGAAACTGCTTCTTTGTTAAGACTACTGAATATTACGTCACAGATATATGATGATTGTTTTGCTAGACCTATCTATTATTTCGTTCTTGCTATGGAAACTTGACGACGAAGTTATTTTATAGTACAAAAATACTAATATAAGTTGCCGATCGCACAGGCACAAGTAAATTACACTCCACAACCATACCAGCAGGAGCGCCAAGTTAATGAAGCTATCGAAAATAGACTTAAGCAGTTTAGTAGGGATTGCTCATTCTGACGGATACTTGCAATTATTACTAGATAGAGGTGATGAACTAGAATTTTTAGAAATTCCTGCACCAGTGCAAGCTTATGAAGGGTTGCAACACCTAAATGAGATTGTGGCAGAAACACTCACCTTACCTGTGCTAGAAGAACCGATTGCGATGCTACCAGTCAATTCATCAATGGCGATCGCAGTGGGATATAGTGACAGCGATCGCATCTTACAAGTAGAATTTCAAAACGGTGCAGTTTATCAATATGCGGAAGTAGAGCCAGAAACGTGGGAAGATTTACACGATGCTGACTCTGTTGGTGAGTTTTTCAATCAAGAAATTAAAGGGCGATATTTTTCAGAACGGGTAGACTAGGGGGCAGGTAAAAGATAACAGGTGATGAGGAATTCTCTGTTCCCCAACTTTTTATACTAATAGGACTTACGCATAAAAACGAAAAACCAAGGATTTTGGCGAGGGTGTAGGCGTACAGGGTATAGGGGTGTATGTATCTAAAACCCTCACGCCACACACCCTTACACCCTTGCACCCAATCTTCATAGACAATCTTTGTGCGTAAGTCCTGATTAAGTTGCTGTCAGAAATAGTATCCCGACTCCCCATTTCCCGACTCCCCACTCCCTACTCCCGACTCATAATTACAACTTAACTTGGTTTAAATGACTGCGGGGATTATATGTACGTATAGCCCGAATTTTTTCATAATATTCGCGTTCTTGGGGGCTGAGGTCTTTTGGTGGTGCGATCGCAACTTTCACCAATTGATCACCACGTCCACCTTTGGGTAAAGGCCAGCCTTTGCCCCGTAAACGCAGAGATTGACCAGAACGCACCCCCGCAGGCAATTTCACATTCACATTTCCATCAGGGGTAGGTACATCAATGGAAGCGCCTAAAGTTGCTTCATCTGGTGTAATTGGCACTTCACAAACCAAATTATCGCCTTCAATTTGGAAGAATGAATGAGGTTGCAGTTCCACCTTTAAATATAAATCGCCCCGTTGTTGAGTCATGGGGTTAAATTGACCTTTACCCCGCACCCGCAAACGACTACCGGGTTTAGCACCAGCCGGAATGCGAACATCAAGTGTTTCACTACCCAAATTAAACCGCTTCTGCACACCAGCAAAGGCTTCCAAAAAAGTCAGGTTAATTATGGCTTCCGTATCTTGGGCTGTACCTGCACCAGCATCTTGAAAGCCAAAATCGTTAAAGTTGCCAAAACCGGCACCTGGTCTACCTGTGCTAGTACGGTAAGAGTAACTTTGTCTACCACCAGGCGCACGAGAACCCGCCGCACCACCAAAGCGTCCTAATAACTCATTAATAAACTCATCAAAACTGCCGTATTGGCTGAAGTCGAAACCACCCATATCAACCCCAGCACCGCCACCGGGGAAGCCTTGACCGACTTGTTTCCAATATTGACCAAATTGGTCATATTTTTGGCGCTTATCTGGGTCAGATAAGACTTCATAGGCTTCATTGACTTCTTTAAAATTGGCTTCTGCTTGCTTATTGCCAGGATTTACATCAGGGTGATACTTTCGGGCTAATTTCCGAAAAGCTTGTTTAACTTCCTCTGGACTGGCAGTCTTACTAACTCCCAAAACTGAATAATAATCTTTGAAGTCGGTTGCAGCCATCTACCAGCCTCCTGTAAAAATTTACTTTAAGTTTTTTTGTAAGATGTCAGATTTATATTTTGCTAGGTATAATGCCGAGCAATTAGATTCTGATTTTAAATTAACAAACAAAACACAATTGCAAGTGGGGTTCTTGCTCACTGCGTCAGCGCAATTCCCGTACTTTGGGAAGTGTGGGAGGTGTGGGAGGTGTGTGAGGATGGTGAAGAAATCTTTCCCCCCTCTCTCCCCACACTCCCCACACTCCCCTCTCTTCCCACACTCCCCTCTCTTCCCACACTCCCCACACTCCCCACACCCTTATACCCCACACCCTATTTTAATCAAGTCGTCTAATCCTTCTTCGATGCTGGGTGGAGCGTCTCGGAGTTGGCGGTGCATTCGGAAGATGACTTCTTCGGGAACTTGGCGATCGCGTCTTTTATTGCGAGCCAAACACAGCCATACTGGTGTAGTGAGCCAAATTCCCACCACTTGCGTAAAACCTATGTCACGGCTAAAGGTAATCAAGTCGCGGCGATGGCTTCTTTGAACATTGGTAGCATCAAAAATTGCTGATTGATTAGCCATAGCTGTTTTTTGAAGTTGCTGTTCTAATTCTTGCCAAATCAAAAACCACGGCCCTTGAATAATTTCATCGCCAAACAATTGCCCCCGGATGGCATCTGTAGAAATCAGTTGCATCTGGGGGCATTTAGCTATTAATTGTTTTGCTAAAGTTGACTTGCCGCTACCCGGCAGACCGATGAGTAAGAGGAGTGCTGAGTGCTGAGTGCTGAGTGCTGAGTGTGGAGTGCTGAGTGCTGAGTGCTGAGTGCTGAGTGCTGAGTGAGAAAACAGTGAAAAGTAATAGTTTGTCGTACTCATAATTCAAAGTTTCAAACTCAGCACTTTCAACTCAGATAGCAAGAGGTGGGTTTGAATCCCTCTTTGTATTACCACTACGGTGTACACACAAGTCGAATTACCCCCCTTAATCCCCCCTTATAAAGGGGGGAAATAAGCAAATCTAGTTCCCTTATCCCCTTGGAAAGGAGGGAAATAAGCAAATCTAGTCCCCTTATTCCCTTGGAAAGGAGGGAAATAAGCAAATCTAGTCCCCTCCCCTTTCCAAGGGGAGGGTTAGGGTGGGGTAATTCCATAACTTGTGTGTACAAGGTAGCTTATTACCCTCCTGCCCCCTGCGTTCCTTAAATAATCGTCCCATCGGTAATGACTGCACCTTTGAGGACAACTACAATCCCACTACGGATGTAGAAGCCTTGACTTTCTCGGTCAGCTTCTTGGACGTTATCTTTGTTGATGATTTTAACATCGTGACCAATGCGGGCATTTTTATCAATAATTGCCCGGCGAATGATGGTATCTGTACCAATGCCTACGGGGAGATCACCTTTGTCGATGCTGCATTGACGCTCAACAGAAGCTTGATAAAAGTCTGCGCCCATGAGCAAAGATTCTTCGATGATACAGCCCGATTCAATCCGCGATCGCACTCCTAAAACTGAATGTTGAATACGGCAGTTTTTCAAAATACAGCCTTCACCAATAATTGATTCGGTGACATGGCAATCTAATAATTTGGTTGGTGGTAGATAACGCGGACGAGTGTAAATTGGTGCTTCTTCATCGTAGAAGCTAAAAGGTGGTTGAGGCTGCTGGGTTAAAGCTAAATTGGCATTATAAAATGCTTCAATTGTCCCGATATCTTCCCAGTAATCATCAAATAAATAAGCTTGAATGTTATAGTCTTGGGCTGCATCAGGGATAATTTCTTTGCCAAAGTCAGTCCGTTCGAGTTTTTCCCGCAGCAACTTGATCAAAACATCTTTCTTAAAGACATAAATCCCCATTGAGGCGATATATGGCTGGTCTTCGGCCTGTTCTTTGGTTAATCCCAAAATGGTGGTATCAACCTGCATTTTTGCTAAAGCCTCACCTTTGGGCTTTTCGCTAAAGTCAACCACTCTCCCAGCATCATTGATTTTCATCAAGCCAAAGTCAGAAGCCCGACGGTTATCAATGGGAATTACCGAGAGGGTAATATCAGCATTGGTTTCTCGATGACGCTGGATGAATTGACGATAATCCATCCGGTAAAGGTGATCACCTGAGAGAATCAAAAATTCATCTACATCCCATTCCTCCAACATCCACAAGTACTGTCGCACTGCATCGGCTGTACCTTGGAACCAGTTGGGGTTTTCTGGAGTTTGTTGTGCAGCCAACACTTCCACAAACCCTTCACTGAATCCGCTAAAGTTGTAAGTACGAGCAATGTGACGGTTCAGAGAAGCTGAGTTGAATTGTGTCAGGACGTAGATTTTAAAAATTTCCGAATTAATACAGTTACTCACAGGGATATCAATTAAGCGATATTTCCCCGCTACGGGAACTGCTGGTTTTGCCCGGAGTTTGGTTAAAGGGTAAAGGCGGGTGCCTGCGCCACCACCGAGAATGATTGCTAAAACTTTTTTCACAAAATTTCTCCCGACTGCCTTTCAACTCTCACTTTCAGTTTATGACTGTATGTAGCCTCTGATAAGGGGGGGATCAAAGATTCTCCGGGATGATTTTTAGAAAATAATAACTGAGGACTTACGCAGTCAGACGAGAAATCAAGGGTTTGGGAAGGGTGGCGGGGTATAGGAGAGATTATCTATGAAGATTGGGTGTAGGGGTGTGAGGGTATAGGGGTGTGGGGAGAGAGGGGAGTATGGGGAGAGCGGGGAGTGTGGGGAGAGCGGGGAGTATGGGAAGTGTGGGGAGTATGGGGAGAGCGGGGAGAAATATTTCTTCACCATCCTCCCACACTTCCCACCCCTCCCACACTTCCCACCCCTCCCACACCTCCCACACCTCCCACACCTCCCACCCCTCCCACACCTCCCACACCTCCCACACCTCCCACACCTCCCACCCCTCCCACACTTCCCACCCCTCCCACACCTCCCACACCTCCCACACCCTCTTACCTTTACACCCATTTTTAACAGACAACTTTTGTGTGTAAGTCTTGAATATCTATCTCTGGCTGGCTACAGTCTAAGCAACAACATCGTATTTTATGTACAGCTCATGTAATGCCCTGTAATTTTTTGTAGATCATGAACTCTAGGCGGACAAAAAAATCTCAGTCTTCTAATTCCAACGAACAGCAACAAACATACCAAAATGAATTATTTCCCATTGTCGGGATTGGTGCATCTGCCGGAGGTTTGGAAGCATTTACCCAATTACTCAGCCATTTGCCCAAAAATACAGGGATGGGATTTGTGTTTATTCAACACTTGAGTCCCGACAAAAAAAGTATCTTGGCTGAGATTTTGTCCCAAACCACTGAGATGCCAGTCACACAAGTTGAAAATGGTATGGAGGTGGAACCGAATCATGTTTATGTGATTCCCCCCAATGCGATGATGACCATCTCTGAGGGCAAGTTAAATTTGAGTCCGCGCCAGAAAATTCGCGGACAAGTGATGTCAGTTGATACATTCTTTTTTTCGTTGGCTCAGGAACGGGGTAGTAAAGCTATTGGCGTGGTGTTGTCTGGGGGTGATTCTGATGGCGCACGCGGGTTAGAAGCAATTAAAGAAGCGGGAGGTATTACCTTTGCCCAAAGTGAAACATCGGCTCAGGTGAGTAGTATGCCAAATACGGCTGTGGCTTCTGGTCAGGTAGACTTTGTATTAACACCACAAGCGATCGCTCAAGAGTTAGCTCATCTCAGTCTTCATCCCTACATTCGTCCCTCAAATCCCGCACAATCAATTGAAGTTCGAGCAACTGAAGAAAATGCTTTATCGCAAATCTTTAGTCTGTTAAAGGCTACCACAGGCGTTGATTTTAACTTTTACAAGCAAACCACCCTCAAGCGGCGCATTCTGCGGCGCATGATTTTATACAAACTAGAGAGATTAGAAGATTACACCAATTATCTTCAGGAGCATCCCGCAGAAGTTAAAGCATTGTATTACGATGTCTTGATTACTGTTACTAGTTTTTTCCGTGATCCAGAAGCTTTTGAAGCTTTAAAAACTAAAATATTTCCCCAGATTACCAAAGGGCAAAACCTTAATACCCCAATTCGGATTTGGGTAGTGGGATGTTCCACAGGAGAAGAAGCCTATTCAATTGCAATTTGTTTATTGGAATATTTACAGAATCAAGGCATTGATAAACCGATTCAATTGTTTGCTACTGATATTAATGAAATCGCCATTGAAAAAGCCAGGATCGGGATTTACCAACACAATCAATTAATTGATGTTTCTCCTGAGCGTCTGCAACGTTTTTTCACGCCAGTAGAAGGTGGCTACCAAATCAGCAAACCAGTCAGAGAGGTTTGTGTTTTTGCCAGACAAAACTTGATTAGTGATCCGCCCTTTTCCCATCTGGATTTAATTACCTGTCGCAATGTCTTGATTTATTTGAGTGCGACTATCCAAAAGAAACTGCTGCCACTTTTTCACTATGGTTTGCAACAAACTGGCTTTTTGATGTTAGGTACATCCGAGACAGTGGGCGAATTTAGTAATTTGTTTACTTTGATTGACCGCAAGTACAAAATTTACTCGCGTAAAATGGCTGTGACACGCCTGGGAATTAATTTAATTAGCAGTAACTATCCCAGCGAAACTTTGAATCAGCCACTACCAGTCAGTGAGAGAATCTGGAATGATGTGGAAATCCAGAAAGTGGCTGACCGAATTGTGTTAGATCGGTATGCTCCGGTTGGTGTAATTATTGATAGTGATTTAGAAATTTTGCAGTTTCGTGGGCAAACAAGTCCTTATTTACAACTACCATTAGGTAGACCAAGTTTTAATTTGCTGAGAATTGCTAAAGAAGAATTAAAACTAGAATTACGCACGGCAATTCATCAAGCTAAAAAGCGTGGTGGGACGGTACAAAAAGAAGGTATTCAAGTTAGAGATAACGACCAAATTAAACTGATAAAAATTGAAGTTGCACCTTTTAATGTTCAGGGTAATACAGAGCGTTACTTTTTAGTGATGTTTTCTGAAACTCTCACAAACACCACTTCTTTGTTAGATTCATCTAGCGATAACCGTAAAAGCAAACAAACTCATAAACAAGAAGAGATTAACCAACTGCAACAAGAGTTAGCCACGACTAAAGAATATTTGCAGTCAATTATTGAAGAACAACAAGCTACCAATCAAGATTTAAGGGCAGCTAACGAAGAAATTCTCTCTAGTAACGAAGAGTTGCAAAGCACTAACGAAGAACTAGAAACTGCAAAAGAAGAAATTCAAGCTACGAATGAAGAATTAAACACAATTAATGATGAACTACAACGCCGTAATCTAGAATCCACCCAAGTCAGCAACGATTTACAAAATCTCCTCAGCAGTATTAATATTCCCATCTTGATGTTAGGTGGTGATTTACGCATTCGGCGGTTTACTCCGGTTGCAGAAACTATATTTAACTTAATTCCTCCCGATGTGGGGCGGCCATTCAGTGATATTAATCACAATTTAAATATTCCTGATTTAGAGCAGCAAATTATCGAGGTGATCAACACACTCAATTTTAAAACTCAGGAAGTCCAAGACCAAGAAGGTCATTGGTATGATTTACGTATTCGCCCCTATCGCACTATCGATAACAAAATAGATGGTGCTGTTGTGGTATTGGTTGATATTGATGCTCTCAAACGCAGCGCCAGACAGGTTACAGCTGCTAGAGATTATGCAGAAGCAATTGTCGCCACTGTGCGAGAATCTTTGGTGGTATTAGATACAGATTTGCGGGTAATTACCGCTAATCAGTTTTTCTATGAAAAATTTAATGTATTACCAGCCGAAACCGAACAGCGTTTGATTTATGAAATCGGCGATGGCCAATGGAATATTCCCCAATTGCGATCGCTCCTAGAAAATATTCTGCCACAACAAAGTCAATTTCAAGATTTAGAAGTTGAGCATGACTTTCATCCAATTGGGAAGAAAGTTATGCGGTTAAATGCGCGGAAATTGTCGCACATTCATGATATACCGATGATTTTGTTGGTGATTGAAGATATTACCCAACAAACACAGCTAGAAGCAGAACGAACTCAACTATTAGCCCAAGAACAATCAGCCCGTGAAGCCGCCGAGACCGCCAACCGCGCCAAGGATGAATTTTTGTCAATTCTGTCTCACGAACTGCGAAACCCGTTAAATGCAATGCTGGGGTGGGCAACTTTACTCCGCACTCAGCAACTGAACGAAACCACAGTCAACCAAGGTTTAGCAGCCATTGAAAACAGCGCCCAAACCCAAGCCCATTTGATTAGTGATTTGTTGGATATCTCCCGCATTAGTTCTGGTAGGCTGCAAATGAATGCCCAAGAAATTGAACTAGTGCCAATTATTGAAGCAGCGATCGCGGTGGTACGTCTAGCCGCAGACACCAAAAATATTCAAATTAATCCGAATTTTGCCTCCACCAGCCGACCAATGATAGGAGATCCAGTCCGCTTACAACAGGTACTCTGGAATTTACTCTCAAATGCCATCAAATTTACCCCAGCTAACGGCAGAATTGATATCACCTTAGAGTACACAAATTTACAAGCGCAAATACAAGTCAGTGATACAGGTCAAGGCATCAGTGCTGAATTTTTACCCTACATTTTTGAACGCTTCCGCCAAGCAGATGGCAGCAAAACACGTTCTAATCCAGGTTTAGGGTTAGGGCTGTCGATTGTGCGTCACTTGGTAGAACTCCACGGCGGGACAATAGAAGTCCACAGCCCCGGAGAAGGTCAAGGCGCAACATTCATCGTCAAACTACCTTTACAAGCCAATCAGCCAGAAATTCCTGTACCGATTCCTCCCTTACCATCCGTCACCAGAAACAACCTACCGGAAATCCCAACAGATGACCTTCCCGCCTTAGCAGGTGTGCGGGTACTAATAGTAGACGACGAACCAGACATCCGCCAATTATTTCAAATAATTCTGGAAGAATATGGAATTGAAGTTACAGCCGTCGCCTCTGCTAGTGCTGCTTTATCAACTTTAGTGGCAAATCCTGGCGGTTATGATGTCCTTTTGTCTGACATTGGTTTACCAGAACAAGACGGTTATATGCTGATACGCCAAATCAGAGAACTCAGCCCCGAACTTGGTGGGCAAATTCCCGCCGTCGCCCTCACTGCCTATGCTACTGATGCAGATTATACCGAAGCTTTAGCCGCCGGCTACCAGATGCACCTTGCTAAACCTGTTGAACCTATGCAGTTAGTAGGTGTTGTTGCAGCTTTGAGTGGGAGGGGGTAGGGTAGGGGGCAGGGTGCAGGGGGGCAGGGGGGCAGGGTGCAGGGGGGCAGGGGGACAAGGGGGACAAGGGTGACAAGGGGGACAAGGGGGATAAGGGAAGGGAGTAATCTTTCTACCTTGTCTCCCCCCTCTCCCTTGTCTCCCCCCTCTACCTTGTCTCCCCCCCTCTACCTTGTCTCCCCCCTCTACCTTGTCTACCCCCTCTCCCTTGTCTCCCCCCTCTCCCTTGTCTCCCCCCTCTCCCTTGTCTCCCCCCTCTCCCTTATCTACCCCCTCTACCTTGTCTCCCCCCTCTCAGCACTCAGCACTTCGTTCACTGGATGTTTGACTAGCGATCGCACTGCGGCAATTATGGCATCAGCATCGATTTTGGCGGCGTGGAGTAGTTCTTCTGGGGTTCCTGATGTGGGCATTTCACTCACGGCTAATTTGATCAGTTGTAGTTGTGGCCCTTCATAAGTTGGCATTTCCCCAACGCCAGCGAAAGCATCTAGCACCGCCGCACCTAATCCGCCTTCTAGCCAATGATCTTCGACTACGATTAAGTTACCTTCGGTGTCTTGTGCGGCTTGATGTAGGGTTGGCACATCAATGGGTTTGACTGAGTAAGCATCGATGATGCGGACTGTGATCCCGTCGTTTTTCAGTTGTTCATAAGCTTTAAGGGCTTCGTGTAAGGTAATCCCCGCACCGATGATGGTGGCTTGGTCTTGGTCAGAACTGCGGATAACTTTGCTACCACCAATGGGAAATTCTGCTTCCGCACTGTAAATGACGGGTGTAGCTTCGCGGGTTGTACGTAAGTAAACAATACCTTGGCGATCGCTCATTTGCGCTACTAATTTGGCGGTTTGATTAGCATCACTGGGATACAATACAGTGCTACTCCACACAGCCCGAAACGCTGCTAAATCTTCTAACCCCATTTGGGAAGCGCCATCTTGACCAATAGATACACCAGCATGGGAACCCATTAATTTAATGTTGGCGCGAGACACAGCCGCCATCCTAATAAAATCGTAGGCGCGGGTTAAAAAGGCGGCAAAGGTAGAAGCAAAGGGTTTATATTTTCTGACTTGCAAACCCACCGCCGCCGCAATCATTTGTTGTTCGGCGATGTACATTTCAAAGTAACGTTCGGGAAAAGCTTCGGCAAAGTCTTCGACATACGTGGAATTACTGACCTCAGCATCAAGGGCAACTACATCTGGTTGAGCATTGCCTAACGCTTTTAAAGCATCGCCATAAGCCCGACGTGTGGCTACTTTTGCGCCTTTTGCATAACGAGGCAGTTGCAGGGGTTGGGGTTTACCCGTAGGAACTGGCTGTTGGGTTTCTGGTTGATGAACTTGGATAATCATCTGACGTTCACCGCCTAATTCGGCAATTGCTTGCTGTTCTTGTTCAGGTTTTAAAACTTTGCCATGCCAACCGCCTAAATCTGCCAAACTAGCAACGCCTTGACCTTTCTTGGTGCGGGCGATAATTACGGTCGGGCGATCATTAACGGCGATCGCGGTATTCATGGCATGATCTATTTGGGTAAAATCATGACCATCAATTTCTATGGCTTGCCAACCAAAGGCTTTCGCACGATGAGAGTATGCTTGCGTATTCCAGCCTAATTCCGTTTGCCCCCGTTGACCCAAGCGGTTGACATCAATAATGGCAATTAAATTATCTAAGGTGTAGTGTGCAGCATGGTCAAAGGCTTCCCAAACCGAACCTTCGGCGGTTTCACTATCTCCCAGTAACACCCAGACATGATAGGGAAGTTGGTCGAGATATTTCCCAGCTAACGCTAACCCCACAGAAATCGGTAAGCCTTGCCCCAGAGAACCCGTTGCCACATCGACCCAAGGTAAAATGGGTGTGGGATGACCTTCTAAACGACTACCCAATTTTCGCAGCGATCGCAATTCTTCATCGTTAATCACACCTGCGGCTTTGTACATAGAATAAAGCAATGGTGCAGCGTGACCTTTAGAAAAAATCAGGCGATCGTTATTCGGATTTTCGGGATGTTCAAAATCGTAGTGCAAATATTTAGTCAGTAAAACCGCCATCAAATCCGCCGCCGACATAGATGATGTCGGATGACCAGAACCCGCAATTGTGGTGGCGCGAATGCTATCAACACGCAACTGTTGGGCTAATTCATACCATTGATGCAATTCTTCTTGTGTAGTCATAATTGTTTTCCTAACTTAAAATAATTGCAATTATTTGGATGTTGATAGAAAATTTGGGGTCAGTGATGAGACGAAAATAATTAACCGCCGATGTTTTTTATCAGCAGATACAACCACTATCAATCAATTCACGAATAAGATATGATTGCTATTGTCAAAAATCTCTCTATCTGGGTTTACTTTAGAGAGGAGAATCAAAAAACTCTTCTGACTAAGGGAATAAATAATATTTATATCTAGAAGAAGACTGCAAAAATCACTAGAGTAGTTAGGAGTTATAGCAATCATAAATAAGTCGTGAAAAATATAGATAAGGAAACGAACCGCAAAGGACGCAAAGGACGCAAAGCTAAGAAAGAAGAAAGAGATATAGCAATTTCACAAATGATTTATGACTGCTAGATTATTCAAATCTATATTAAATTATCCTGTTGGATGAATATTGAAATACTAAAAAAATATGGTGTTATAATCACACAGTAAACGTCAAAAAATAATCAGAAATATCTGCGTCCATCCGCGTTCATCTGCGGTTAAATTTATCCCATATTCCTGACTAACAAACTTCTTAAATTACCCATTATTCGCTACAATATAAATATGTCTGAAAATTCTACTACCATAACTACAACACGCCCCACATTCATCTTAGTTGATGGACATTCTTTAGCATTTCGTTCTTATTTTGCTTTCGCCAAAGGACGAGATGGTGGACTGCGAACTAAAACCGGGATACCGACGAGTGTGTGCTTTGGCTTTCTCAAATCTTTGCTGGAAGTGATGACAACACAACAGCCACAAGCAATGGCTGTCGCATTTGATTTGGGTTTACCGACTTTCCGCCACGAAGCTGATGATACATACAAAGCCGACCGTCCGGGGACACCAGAAGACTTTGTTCCTGATTTAAAAAATCTGCATGAATTACTCGAAGGCTTGAACCTGAAGATTTTTACTGCACCTGGTTACGAAGCTGATGATGTATTGGGAACCTTAGCGCAAAAAGCCACGGCGGCTGGTTATAAGGTGAAAATTTTAACAGGCGATCGCGATTTATTTCAACTCATTGACCCAGACAAAGAAATTACCGTTTTAAACTTTAGTCCTGATGCACTCAAACGCGCCACAAATAGCATCACAGAATTTAGTGTAGAACAAGTTAAAGAAAAATTAGGCGTATTACCTACACAAATTGTCGATTATAAAGCTTTGTGTGGTGATAAATCAGATAATATTCCTGGGGTGAAAGGCATAGGTGAAAAAACGGCAGTTCAGCTATTAAATACCTATGGTTCTTTGGAGAATATTTATGCAGCCATAGCGGAAATTAAAGGCGCAACCCAAAAAAAACTTACTGAAGGTCAAGAGGATGCTAAAAAGTCGCAATATTTAGCACAAATAGTCACCGAAGTACCTTTAGAAGTTAACTTAGACAACTGCCAATTAACCGGATTTGACACAAGTAATCTCACTCCTATTTTAGAAAAACTAGAGTTCAATACTTTTTTAAAGAAAATCAACGAAATTCAACAGAAATTTGGTGGTGAAGTTACAGAAACTCCCGCCAATGTAGAAGCATCCAGCATAGATGATGATGGTGATGATTTATCATTTTTCACTGCTGCTGAAACAGCCGCATATCAACAGCAACCAGTTTCAGAAATTCAGCCACGGATAATTAATAGTGAAGCTAAACTGACTGAGTTAGTAAATATATTGCAACAATTTACTGACACTACAAACCCAGTAGCTTGGGACACAGAAACCAGCGATTTAGAACCACGAGATGCAGCTTTAGTCGGAATTGGTTGTTGTTGGGGAACGCAACCAGATGAATCAGCATATATTCCCCTGGCGCATAAAAACGGGGAAAATTTACATCCAGAAACAGCACTTGCAGCACTACGTCCAATTTTAGAAAGTGCTAATTATCCGAAGACATTCCAAAATGGTAAATTTGACCGCTTAGTATTTCGCTGTCAAGGAATTAACTTAGCTGGCATTGTCTTTGACACTATGCTGGCTAGTTATGTTTTAAATCCCGATACTAGCCATAATTTAACTGATTTGGCTTTACGATATTTAGGTTTATCTATTCAAAATTATGCCGAATTAGTTCCTAAAGGTAAAACCATTGCTGACTTAGGTATTTCGGCTGTCGCCAATTATTGTTGTTTCCAAGTTTATGCTACATGGCAATTAGTAGAAAAATTGCGCGAAGAACTAGATAAATTTCCAGCCTTATCAAAATTATTACTAGAAGTAGAACAGCCATTAGAAGCCGTTCTCGCAGAGATGGAATACACAGGTGTCAGCATTGATTCTGCTTATCTGCAAGAACTTTCACAACAGTTAGAAATCGATTTAGCTAAGTTAGAAGCACAAGCAACAGAAATAGCTGGCGAAAAATTTAATTTAGGTTCTCCAAAACAGTTGAGCCAAATATTATTTGAAAAGTTAGGATTAAGTACTAAATATTCTCGTAAAATTCAAACTGGCTATTCTACCGATGCTGCAACTTTAGAAAAGCTATTAGAAGTTGATAACACTGGTTTTGTAGAATCGATAATTGAGTATCGCACATTATCTAAATTAAAATCTACTTATGTAGACGCTTTACCTGCGTTGGTACGTCAAGATACTCAACGTGTGCATACGGATTTTAACCAAGCCGCCACATCAACTGGTAGGTTATCTTCTTCCAACCCAAATTTACAAAATATCCCCATTAGAACTGCTTTTAGTCGGCAAATTCGCAAAGCATTTTTACCAGAAAAAAATTACTTGATGGTTGCTGCTGACTACTCACAAATTGAGTTGAGAATCTTAGCACATTTGAGTCAAGAACCATTGTTAGTGAAAGCATATCAACAAAATGAAGATATTCACACAGTTACAGCACGATTGGTATTTGAAAAAGAAGATGTTTCCGCAGATGAAAGACGAATAGCCAAGACAATTAACTTTGGTGTAATTTATGGTATGGGTTCGCTGAAATTCTCACGTTCTACGGGAATAGATAAGAATGTTGCTAATGAATTTATTAAGCGATTTAACGAACGTTATGCTAAAGTATTTGCATATTTAGAGAGCGTGAAAAAACAAGCGATCGCACAAGGTTATGTTGAAACTATCCTCGGTAGGCGGCGTTATTTTGATTTCCAAACCAACAGCTTACGCAAGTTAAAAAATACTAATCCCGCAGATATTGATTTGAGTAAATTAAAAAATATAGGTGCTTTTGATGCTGGCTTGCTGCGTTCTGCTGCCAACGCACCCATTCAAGGCTCTAGTGCTGATATTATCAAAATTGCAATGGTGAGATTGCATGAAATTTTAAAACAATATCAAGCACGTTTATTATTGCAAGTTCACGACGAATTAGTGTTTGAAGTTCCGCCTCACGAATGGGAAGAATTACAACCACAAATTAAATCAGTGATGGAAGATGCTGTAACTTTAACTGTGCCATTACTGGTAGAAGTTCGCGCCGGGGAAAATTGGATGGAGACGAAGTAAACTTCCCATAAGACTACACAAATAAAGCAAGCCTAGCCTATCCGATGTTTTGAGACTTTGTATGCAAGAGCAAGTATGATAGATTATTTCATACTTCATACTTCTAATGGATACCATTAATTTTGATGGTGTAAATGGGCATCGCCACTGGTTTTATGAACCTTATGTTTACACTGGCGTGGCTGACATTGATGAACGATTAAGTGGTTTTCCTGTCGCCGTTTTTTTACCACAGCACCAGCCTACACAAGACACACCCTTAGTAATTGGTTTGCAGGGGATGTGTGCGCCTTATGGTTGGAATGCTTTTATTGTGCCGACATTAACACAAATGGGTATAGCTGTGGCTTTATTCGATACACCTTTTGCGGGTGAACGTAGCTTAGTACGTACATTTACAGCTGTAGTGCAGAACGAAATTAAGCCATTAATTGACCGAGGTATTGCCTTTGATACAGCATTACTTTTATCTATATTTCGCAGTACTGCCCAGGATATTTCTAGAATACGAGATTTTTGCTGCGATCGCTATAATCTGAGTCAGACAAAATTGGCATTATTTGGAGTTAGTATGGGAGTCTTGCTATCTGCATATACCTTTACAGCACATAGCTTGGGAGATAGACTACTAGGCACTATTGGTCATGCTGATCTGCCATCATTTGCTAAAAGTTGGGGATATGGTTTTTTACCTGATTTAGCAGCTTCGCCCCTTGGTAATTTAGCAGAAATATTCTTAAAAAAATTCCAGCCTGACTTGCAACCTGTAGTGCAGCTTTTACAATTAGCTAAACATCTCAAATATCAAGATAAATATACTTGGGAATGTAACCCGATGAACTATGTTCAACAAGTGCAACTTCCCCGAAGAGTGCGTTTTTTAATTGGTGCGAATGATCCAATTGTTAATATTAAAGATACTCGTGCTTGCGCTCAAAAATTTCCCGATGGTGCTTATTATGTGGTTCCAGGAATGGGACATGGAACCAGACAACAAGGGCTAACATTTGTGGATCATGTACGCTATTTTCTCGCTACCCAGTTGGGTGACTGGCAAAGATAGAAAAGAATTGAAAACTGGGCGTTCCACTAGTACAACAAGGCAAAAGTAACCCTTCTCCTGTCGGAGACGCTAACGCGAACGGCTGCGCTCAGGGTAAAAAAGGCAAAAGGAAAAAGAAATAATAACGATACCACAAGCCTTTTAGCAATTCCAGATAGTCTGTTTATTTACGCCGACCTGTACTAGCCCCTTGGAATATAGCAATTCTAAATGAGTCGTGAAAAACATAGATATGGAAACGAACCGCCAAGAACGCCAAGGACGCAAAGGTAAGAAAGAAGAAAAAGATATAGAAATTTTACAAATGATTTAGGACTGCTATAGTAAGACTTTTCCTCCTGCCTGGTTGGTGAGCGAAGCTGAACCACTGCCTTCTGCTATATGATTAACGCAGGCGGCAGAATTTGCGATCGCTATCATTTTCTGGGTATTGCCAAGAATAAGCAAAATGGCTCACACCTGCGAGTTGCGGTGCATATTTGCGTAGGGCTTGCATTTGGGCTTCTAGGGATGGGCGCGTGCTGGTTGATTGTCCCCATGCACCGGCTAAGGCGGGAATAATTTTTGTCCCCGGTTTAGCAGCACTAATCACCCGTTGCACTTGGTCGGCAATACAGCTAACATCACTACAAGTTGCATAAGCCATCGCGTGCCATTGCAAGTTACTGGGAAATCTATCCCAAGGTTGCAAGCGGGAATCATAGCCTTGTCCCACCATTTGGTTGCCATCTGGGAAAAACACTACTCCGGCGGGAATGCCTAGCTGCTGTACTGGGTAACTGGCTAAAGCAACAAAATCTAAGATACCTTGCATAGCATGGGCAACCATTAACTGCCAGAGTTCAACTTGCAAAGTCGGTTGTCTGTTGGTTGCTGGTAACAGGGCTTTGTCTTGTGGTGGCGGAACGCGCCCTTGCCACATCGGTTCCCCTTCTTGGGGATACAGTTTATCCACTTCATCGATATCGCCGGCGGTGACATATCCCTTACTCAAGAACCGCCGCATCAAATCCAAACCTTTTGTATTCAACGCCCGCTTAAATAAAGCTTCTTGCGTAGCTGGGGTAAATAGCCATAAATCAGTGACTTTTGTAGCGATGGAATCAGTGCCAGCTTGTCTGGGATAACGCACATAATCAAACAGCAAACCATCCGGGCGACGGCGTAGTACTTGCTGTACCATCTCGAAGTAATCGCGCTTGGCTTGCATATTGTAGGGGTCGATAAATACCTGGGAACCGTTATCTACAACATATAAACTCGTTTGCCCCTTGCCATTACGAGCGATCGCAGGTTCTCGATCTGGTATTTTGGCGTAGTTATAGCCGAAATTTGCAGTATACATCCAGGAATAAACCTTCAGCCCCCGTTCTCGCCCTTTTTGAATCGCCAACGCCAGTAAATCAATCTTTTCCGTCCCTGGAGTCCGTATTACAGAAGGCCAAACTGTGGGATTATCGGCGGCTGGTAATAATACCTGCCCATCATAAAAGGTTTCTACATAAATTTGGTTATAGCCACGGTTGACCATCCGATCCATAATTTGGTCAATTATCCCTGGTTGAATGTCGCAGGGATATAAACGCACCCAAACAGCTTGAATTTTTGGCCAAGTACGACTGCGGCATTTTTGTACATCTTGGGCGTGTTGGCGTACTAGCTTTTGATACTGGCTTTGGGCATCGCGATCGCCTTTGAGTGCCGACAAACGCAATTTTTCCTTTGTTTGGGCGGCTGTGTTTGATAACTTGCAATCTTGGTTAACTTGTGCTTGTGCTGGTTGGCTGATCAAGTTAGGTAGCAAAAGACTACTACTAAAAACCACAACCCACAAACGTTGCCATAATAATTTTGCAGAACGGTGAGATATACCGACAAGGTAGATGTACAAATTCACGGGCATTGACGATTAAGGTGTATCAATTGTTATAGCAAGAGGTATAGGGTGAAAGTATTAGTATTTCTAGCGTTGACGCTCGGAAAATCCTCTTTCATTTAAATACAGCTATTGCATCTAGGAATTACGCAATTACACGAAAAATTAAAAGTTTGGAGGTATAGGGATTCAAGGGTGTAAGTGTTCAAAACCCTTACACCCCATACCCTACACCCATTCTTCACAAACAATCTTTGTGCGTCAGCCCTAACAGATATACCTGTGTCAAAATAAATAAATCAAGAGTCCAAAGTCATAACTCTGGACTCTTGAATCTGAAAAAATATCACTAGAGGAATAGTTAAGCACCACGCTTGAGTGCAGATTCTACTTGCTGAAACTCCTGTTCTAGACGATTTTTCAGTTTTTGCGGAACTGGACGGTTTGGGTAAGAACTGTAGTGTCCCGCAAGAGAGTTAAGGGCGGTACGCATGGTTGTAAAAGAACTTAAACCAGAAATTGAACCAGCGCGTTGATAGCGGGCTGAGAAATCGTTAATTTTTTGCCGCGCATCTGCTTGAAGTGCGGCTTTATCTGGTGAATCGTCAGTTACTTCTAGGGCTTTTCTCAGGGTACTGACTACAGCCAATGTGTCTTGGCGATAATCCCCAGTTAAGGTATCAGGGCTAGAACAACCGATTAAGCCAATAGCTAAAACTAAAACCAAAGCAAGCAGACGCGACCAATAGCGTTTCATAAGCATTATTTGAAACTACACATAAATCATCGTCCATCCTATCTTGGAATGGTATCTAGGGGATCAGGAGAAGCATGAAGGATAAAATCAGCAACAAATTTTATCAAAACAGTATTCAGGAATCAGTATTCCGCATTCCTCCTGACTCCTGACTTCTGAGTTCTTCTTCACACTTTTTGATACAAAGTATCTCTTTGTTGATAAGGTCTTCCTAAAGATGCGATCGCAGTTTGTAAGGTGTCCACTTCCATACAAGTACCGCCCACAGCACCAGCCATTGTGGTGATATGTTCTTCCATCAATGTGCCACCAATATCGTTACAACCCCAAACTAAGGCTGCTTTTGCCCCAGCTAAACCCAACTTTACCCAACTAGGCTGATGGTTAGGAATCCAATTACCCAAGTAAATTCGGGCGACTGCGCCTAATAATAAAGCATCCGCTAAAACTGGTTGATCTCGCCCTACCCGACGGCGTAAAGATTTTGGTGCTTCTTGACCCACAAAGGGTAATAAGATAAATTCTGTGATGCGGGCTGGATAGCCGTGATTGATGGCTGTTTGTTGGAGCGATCGCAATTTTTCTAAATGCCCAATTTGTTGTTCTGGGGTTTCGATATGCCCCGATAACATGGTACTGGTGGTAGGTAAACCCAATTTATGGGCTGTGGAGATAATTTCTAACCAAGTCTCTGTGTTAATTTTTTCAGGACACAACACTTTTCGCACTTCATCATCCAACACCTCAGCCGCCGTTCCTGGTATCGAACCAACGCCAGCATCCCGCAAAGCTGCAATCACCGTTGCATAATCCAGCCCATCAATTCTGGCAATAAACTGTACCTCTTGGGGCGAAAAGGCGTGTAAATGAATTTGGGGAAATTCCTGTTTAATCGTTGCAACTAACTTCAGGTAATAAGGCAAAGATTTACCGTTAATCTGCGCTTCGGGGTTTAATCCACCCTGCATACAAATTTCCGTTGCCCCCCGCTTAACCGCATCTTGGGACTTTTCTAAAATTTGCCCCCAATCTAACCAATAAGCACCAACATCATCGGCATCGCGGCGGAAAGCACAAAAACTACAATGCTGTTCACAAATGTTAGTAAAATTAATATTACGGTTAATTACATAAGTAATAGTATCGCCTACCTGATTGTAGCGGAGTTGATCGGCTGTGTGGCGAATTGCCGCGATCGCTTCCGAATCAGTTTGCTTTAACAACAATACTCCCTCTTCAGGAGATAAATCGTACCCCATTAAGGCACGCTCAAGAATGTTTGCAACAGAAGTGTTGATCACAATTAATAACTAAAACTGTATTGTTTTTATTGACATTATCTAGCGAAAATCTAGGGCTTTGTATGGAGATTTTTATTTATACATCAGAAATCTAAGATTTATTACTTAAGAAAATTTGCTATTCGTAAAAATACTTATCAAAAAATATTTGATGTTTTTTAATATAAAATTCCGTATTTTTACGGAAACATTTTCTTAATGCTTCAGATAAACTCTATTAGCTCCTGAGTTATTACTTACTTATTTTTACATAGTAGTACTAATTCTGTAATTACCTAATTATTGCACCTACTCGTTAGGTGCATTTGTTTTATAAGTAATCTGACTTATGTAATGTTCGGAAGGAGAGAGCAGGATCAACTATGTGCTAATCTAGCGACTTGAGCCAATTTCTGATTATCAGTACATTTGAGGAAAAATAAACTATGTAAAGAAATATAAAATAGGTTAGCAATCTGATTTTCTCTTTCCCTCCGTAATTTAGCTCTATGAGAAACAGCCCAAGCAATACATTATTAACAGTGCCATCTGGTGGTTTGCATATTCCAGAATTTCCACCTCCCCATCTCACAACAGATAAAACAAACCTTTATTTTTCGCTGATCATTCCTACTTATAAAGAACGTGACAACATCGTTAGGCTCATCAAGATTCTGAGTGAACTGCTAGAGGAAGTTATTCCAGAAGATTATGAGTTAATTGTGGTAGATGATGATAGTCCTGATCGCACTTGGGAAGTTGCACAATCGATGATGGCAGAATATCCCAATTTGCGGGTGATGCGTCGCCAACAAGAACGGGGATTATCTTCAGCAGTTATTCGGGGTTGGCAAGTTGCGAAGGGAAGTGTGTTAGGAGTGATTGATGGGGATTTGCAACATCCGCCAGAAGTTTTGGCACAGTTGTTACATAGTATTGAACAAGGTGCAGACTTGGCGGTTGCTAGTCGTCATGTAGACGGTGGTGGGGTAAGCCGTTGGAGTGCGGTGAGACGTTTTTTATCTCGTGGCGCTCAAGTTTTGGGTTTGATTTTCTTACCAGGGGTATTAGGAAGAGTTTCTGACCCCATGAGTGGTTATTTTATGGTGCGTCGCCGTTGTATTGCAGGGGTACAACTGAATCCTGTCGGCTACAAAATTCTCTTAGAGGTCATTGCGAGGGGAAACGTAGCAGAAATAGCTGAGGTGGGTTATGTATTCTGTGAGCGCAAACAAGGTGAGAGCAAAGTAACTTGGAAACAGTATGTAGAATACTTACACCATCTATTGCGCTTAAGGTTGACTACAAAACAGGTAGGACAAAAATCTGCTTTTCCCATTGGTCGATTTCTCCGCTTTGGCTTGGTGGGGCTAAGTGGTGTATTTGTGGATATGGCAATTCTTTATTTATTGAGTGACCCATCAACTTTAGCTTTACCGTTGACGCGGAGTAAAATCATTGCTAGTGAAATTGCGATTTTCAACAATTTTTTATGGAATGACGCTTGGACATTTGCCGATGTATCGATGCAGCAGCAAGAATGGCATCATCGTGCAAAGAGATTTTTAAAATTTAATTTGGTATGCTTGGCGGGATTGCTCATCAACGTTGTGGTGTTAAATTTGGTGTTTAATTTTGTGATACCCAATCGTTATATTGCAAACTTGATTGCGATCGCAGTTGCGACTGTTTGGAATTTTTGGGTGAACTTGAAACTGAGTTGGCGCGTAACTGATGTGAAATGAGGGAGTTTGTTGGGAAGGGAGACAAGGGAGAAATCTAAAATGAACTTAAATTTACAAATCAAGTCAGAATAGCAAAGAGTTGACTTGTAAATGGCGCGGCTATGAAAGTTTTGTTTTGGAGTGCATCGAAGTTTTACAAAAATGCGATCCTGTTGTTATCTACCTTTGCTAACCGCCGCGTTACCCCACAAACCATGTCGGGACATTGGCATTTTGTAACTAATACTCGCTGGTTTCATCCGTTGCTGTTACTGCTGTGGTTTTTGATTGGTCTGGGTTTGCGGTTAACTAATTTAACAGCTAAACCACCTTGGACTGATGAATTTTCGACTTTAGTGTTTAGCTTGGGGAATAGTTTTTTACCAGTACCCTTAGACCAAGCGATCGCACCTGATATTTTATTACAACCATTACAACCCCAAGCAAGTGATACTATCCAAGATGTTTGGGCGCACTTGAGCCACGAAACTAATCATCCGCCACTGTATTTTTTCTTGGCTCATTGGTGGATGCAGTTATTTCCGACACAACAAGGTCTAGTTTCATTATGGGGGGCGCGATCGCTGGCGGCAATCTTTGGTGCTGCCTCAATTCCCGCTATTTATGGTTTAGGATGGCTAACTTTTCGCTCTCGCTTGATTGCACATATCGCTGCTGCCATTATGGCGGTATCACCCTACGCAATTTTTTTGGCACAAGAAGCACGTCATTACACTTTAGCAATTTTGTGGGTAATTGCATCTTTGGCTTGTTTAATTATTGCGACACGCCACATTCAAAATCGTACACCGTTACCCATCACCACAGCACTAACTTGGGTAGTAATTAACGCTTTCGGAATTGCGACACATTACTTTTTTGTTCTTACCCTTGGTAGTGAGGCTTTAGTATTACTTTTCCTCGGTTGGCGACAACGTAATTTAATCTCTCCACCTTGGCGGCGAATTTATGCGGTTGCTGCGGGTACTGCTGTTTCCGGGATAGTTTGGGTACCTATATTTTTGCAGAATAGTTATGGCGATAAATTAACCGATTGGATACAACAACCGCGCCAAGGTTTGGAGTGGTTAAACCCATTTTTTCAAGCCTTTGCTGCTTGGGTGACAATGCTTTTTTTATTGCCAATTGAATCACCGCAACTAGCAATTATTTTAATTTCTGGTTTAGTAATGTTGATTTTCTTTATTTGGTTTTTACCAATATTGATTCGGGGAATCAAAGTGCAATTACAACAACCAGAAACTCAAGTTATTTGGGGGATTATTTTAGCTGCGATCGCTTTATTTTTTGTCTTTACCTATTTCCTGGGAATTGATTTGACTAGAGGCGCACGTTATAACTTTGTTTATTTTCCAGCTGTCATTCTTTTACTCGGAGCAAGTTTAGCAGTGCGTTGGCAAACTCAGCAAAACAATTATAAAATAACAGGTCAACAAGCCATAGCGATAATTTGGCTCATGGGGTTTTGTAGCGCGGTAACGGTAATTTGTAATTTGGGATATCAAAAATACTATCGTCCTGATTTATTTTTACAACTCATCAGCCAAACATCCCAAGTTCCGGTGGTAATTGCCACTACTCAAATTACTCATGTTCAAATTGGTGAAATGATGGGTGTTGCCAGAGAATGGAAACTTCAAAACCAACCCTCACCATCGCTACAATTTATTCTTGCTCATCAAGACCAAGACCCAAATAAATCTACAAACACCCTCAATAATATTTTAAAATCTCTACCTAAACCTTTTGATTTATGGTTAGTAAATTTTCATGCACCCATAGCAGCAGAAACCGAAAAATGTCTTGCTGAAACTAAATCTCTCCCAGCAGTTAACGGCTATGAATACAAAATCTATCATTGTGAATAGTCAAAAGCTGAAGATGCCATTTACCTGTTCATCAGACGAATCAATGAGTCCTAAATCATAGCTTCACTTAACTCGATGTGCAAGTCATAATCCTGACTCAAATGCCGAAATTGTTTCCGAAATCGTTCATCAGCTTTAAAGTATAAGTGGCTTGCATTAAATAAGAATTCAGAAGTCAGAATTCTGGCTCCTGAATTCTAGTTTGTTATTTCATACAGTACTTATTCATCAATGCCATTAGGTACGCCTAAAATCGCACAAGGAAAATTAAAACCTAGCGCCTGAATCATCTTATGATTAATAGATTTACACCCCAGCAATAAAACATCAGCCGCTTCTATTTTCACAACTTTTGTCAATTCTGTAGCAACGTTACCAAAGCGTAAATGCGATTTAAAAGAACCCTGCCATTCTTCGGCTAAACTACGTGCTTGCCAAAGAATTTTATCAGCTTGTTCTAGATGAGTAATAGTTTGTGCTTGTAAAGGCTGGGCGATGCCTTTAATTTTTGGTTGAGTTAAGACAGAGGTTGCAGATTGGTACATATTACTAACTCCACATTCGCAGGGAGTTAAATAATTTGCCCAATTCACTTTATCTAAAGACTTTTCACTTTGATTTTGTTCTACGACATAAACGGCTTGGACTATAACTTGCTGATTTGTGGCTAAACGTGTTTGATGAGCAATCCAAAAAGCAATATCTAGTGCTGTGTGACTATGAGGTGAACCATCATAACCAACAATTAAATTGATGGCTTTAGCTGTGGGAGAATTGGTCAAATCACTTCTTTTTGGCTCTGGTATTAATACCATTTGCTCAACTAAATCATCTCTACCTATGGCGCTTTGGAGGCGCACTAGCATTGGCTTAATGTTCACAGTTTGACTTCTCCTAAAGCAAATGAACTAACAATGAGAAGCAGGGTGAATGAAGTATGAAGTATGAAGTGTGAAGTATGAAATTTTCATTAGCAATTTCATCCTTGAGACTTGATTCTTCAAGATTCATTTTTATCCTTTATTTCAAGAAACCCCAATAATAACTGTTATTACAGCCAAATTTTTGGGAGTTCCCTCCATTGCCGACGGAGTTAGCTGACGGGCTAAGACTGGAAGGTGTCTTTCTAAAAGATTAGCCCCATATATGTGGTTCCTCCGTTTCAAATCACGGTTGTGGATGAATTTGAATTAGGCGACCCGCTAAAAGAAATAATAAACTAATTTACTCATTTTGGGTGAAGTATTTATCAAGAAAATTCAAGGCATAATTACGCAATTCAAAATATTCTTTAGAATTACGCATAGCAGAGCGATCGCGGGGATGATCGAAAGGTACTTCTAAGATTTCCCCAATATTAGCGGCTGGGCCATTAGTCATTAAGACGATGCGATCGCTCATATAAATAGCCTCATCAACATCGTGAGTAATCATCATCACGGCTTGGCGGTTGTTTTCCCAAATATCTAATACCTGCCGTTGTAATTTTCCTCTAGTTAATGCGTCTAATGCCCCAAAAGGTTCATCCATCAGCAACATTTTCGGACGAATTGCTAAAGCCCTGGCAATACCTACCCTTTGTTTCATACCTCCAGAGATTTCATCAGGATACTTATCTGCTGCCGGGGTTAAGTTTACCATTGCCAAGTGTTCGTTAACAATGCTAATTTTTTCAGCGCGAGTTGCATTTTTTAACACTTCATCCACGGCTAAACGGATGTTTTCTCTAACAGTTAACCAAGGTAATAAGGAGTAGTTTTGAAAGACCATCATCCTTTCTGCACCTGGCTTGCGGATTTCTTTGCCATCTAGTCGCACTGACCCTGAAGTTGCTGTTTCTAACCCGGCAACAATTTTTAACAAAGTCGATTTACCACAACCAGAATGACCAATTACCGAAATAAATTCATCTTCACCAATGCTGAGATTGACACTATCCAAAACCACAAAATTACCTTTATCTGGTGTCGGATATGACTTGACTAAATTTTCAATTTCTAAGAAGTTATTACGAGACATAACTTGCTGTTCAGTATCGATTGAAGTGGGTGTATATTTCATCATCACAGGCTCCGCTAAAATTTGAACTATTTGTTAGTCAATGTTGAGAATTAATACCTAAGACATAAAAAAACGTACTGGAGATTTAGCCCGAATTTCAAAACTTTTGAGATAGCCTACAGGGTCACTAGGGTCGAAGGGTTTTTTGTCAATAAATACTTCTGCTGCTTCAACTTTGTAATCGTCTTTAGGGCATTCAATACCCATTTCTGCGGCTATTTCTCGATATAAATCTGTTCTCCAACCTTTTTCGGCTAATTCTTCAGCATTTTTAGGAAATTCATGAATTTGTCCCCATCTGGCGGCTTGGGTCATTAACCAAATACTTCTTGAACACCACATAAATGTTGAGTGTTCATTTGGCTGTTTGGGCAAGTTGTCGGGAATATCGTAAAAGATGGTAGTGTCAGCAGCTTTGATGGTGCGGTCTTTGCCATCAAAGCCACCATAGTTGTAACTTCCTAAAATACCTGGGGCTGTAAATTTGGTAAGTGGTGCGCCCTGTTTTTTCGGTCTCGCACCTGTAAAGGAACGTTCGGTAAGTAATTCGGCGACTTCTTGGCGATTTTCTGGTTTACTGCAATATTGGCAAGCTTCAATCATCGCCTTCACCAGAGAACGATAAGTTTTGGGATATTTGTCGATGAAGGGTTCCATCACACCTAATAATCTATCTGGGTGTCCTAACCAAACTTCTTTGCCTTGAGCGAAGGTAAAGCCAACACCTTCATTACCTGCAATTGCTCTAGTATTCCAAGGTTCAGCTACCATGTAAGCTTGCATTGCCCCAATTCGCACGTTCGTCACCATCTGGGGAGGCGGGACGATGATGACGCGAAATTCTTTGAGAGGATCAACACCAGCCGCCGCAGATATATAACGCACGAAGTATTCGTAAATCGCGGAACTCAGAACTACTGCCCAAACTCGATTTTCTGGTGGCTGTTTATCAAAGTAGGCGCGGAAATCTTTACCAAAGGCTTCTAATGCGCCGTCGCCATATTGTTGTTGATATTCGTACCACGGACGTAAGCCAAAATCCCACATAGCTTTGTTCATCGTCATGGCGTTACCGTGGCGATGAATGGTCATGGCTGCACACAAGGGTGCGTGACGTGCGCCTTCCGCACCAATTCTGGCATTAGTGACAGCCCCCGATACAACAGGGGAAGCATCTAAACGACCAAAAATTAAACCATCACGGGAAGTTGCCCAACTGGCTTCGCGGTTGAGTTTGACGTTTAAACCATACTTGCGAAAGAAACCTTTTTTCCAGGCGATCGCAAATGGCGCACAATCATTAACAGGAACGTAACCAACGGTAATATCCGGTTTTTCTAAGTCTTGAGGTCTGACTACGGGTTTGATGGCTAAGGCTTCTTCTGTCAGACCTGATGCTGACCTATCTCCCGAAATTCCACAGGATGACAAGGCAATTCCGGCTGTTGTTGTGCCAATTCCTAATAAAAAATCTCTTCTAGTCCAGTTATTGTCAGTCATTGTTGTAGTTCTTGGATTATGTTCGCGCAAAGGCGCAAAGAGACTCTACGATTTCTTGGCGTTCTTGGCGACTTGGCGGTTCGATATTAAAGGCTGGTAAATCTGTTATTTCGCAGTTGTTGGGCGATGAGTCACAAATTCTTGGAGTTTACCCACGGCGAAATCGAGAATTAGTCCAGTCAAACCAATCACAAATACAGCCAGAAAAACAGAACTGAGATTCAACCGACTCCATTCATCCCAAACAAAAAAGCCAATACCAATACCGCCTGTCAACATTTCGACGGCGACAATAACTAACCAAGCAATGCCTAAGCTAATTCGCAAGCCTGTGAAGATATAAGGTAAACTGGCAGGCCAAATAATTTTAGTGATTCTCCGCCAGCGTGGCATTTCTAAAACCTGTGCCACATCTATATAATCTTTGGGAACACTGGCGACTCCCAGGGCTGTGTTAATAATGGTCGGCCACAAGGAAGTGATGAAAATGACAAAAATAGCTGAGGGGTCTGCCAAGTTAAAGATAGCTAAAGCAATGGGCAACCAAGCCAAAGGTGATACAGGTTTAAATATCTGAATAATCGGGTTGAGGGCTAACATTGCTGGTCTGGACATCCCAATGAGAAATCCCAAGGGAATGGCGACGACTGCACCTAACGAAAAACCAATTAACACGCGGCGCAGACTGGCTAGTAACAGCCAACCAATGCCCAAGTTACCCGGCCCGCGTTGATAAAAGGGATTTAATATGTAGTCTAAGTTAGCAATTAACGCCTCTGGTGGTGTGGGCATTAATTCATGGTTGACTAAAGCAACCGCCCACCACAGCAAAATAATGCCTAAAAAACCCAGAATAGGTAAAAAGACGACATCTTTAGTAATAATGGGCTTGCTTTTCTGCCATACAGCTTTACCGGCGATCGCTGCGATCGCTGCTAAATTTAATTGCAATATCATCTATAACCTCAACAGGTTTCAGTACGGGTACAAAAATCTGAGCAGTACCAGCCTTGGACACTGATGAGATCAAAACATTATAAAAATGCTATCTCTTCAGTCTCCTCTCAATGCCTACGAAGTTAGCTGACGGGCTAGGGCTGAGAGATGCCCCTCTTTTTAAAAGTGCTGAGTAATGAGTGCTGAGTTAGATGATCACTAACTTTTTACTTTTTACTTTTTACTTTTTACTTCTACTAAGATACGCCCCAAAATTTGGTTCCTCCGTTTCAGCGTTACGCACTTTGACGCGCTGAATTAGGCTGACTTACTCGAATTGAAAACAATATAGCGAAATATAACATTGCTGTCCAGTAAAAACAACTTCTTGGGATAGATTCTATTGATTGATATTGCTTAATTTATTTATCTTTTGGGCTATCAATGATGTGTAACAAATATCTACTATTACCTCGTTAGTATTACCCAACAAAAAGCCAAAAAGTTCAATCTCAATAGCTAAAATCTATCTCTATAGGTACGTAGTTTCCTACTTGTTATAGTTGAATAATTCCGTTAATTCAGCACCAAAAAATCACCATTCTCGATACACTAGTTCTAGTCCAAAATTTCCTAACTAAATCTTTACAAAAATTAACGTAATGGATTTTAGTCTCATACTGGCTGAAAATACTAACAGTATCATCGAGAAATGGGTGATGGCAGTTCGGCAAGACAGGCAGATTGAAAGTGCTGATGACTTGTCTTATACAGCGATTAGAAATCACATTCCTGATGTGTTTCGCGCCATGATTAGTGTACTTGCCCCATCTCAAGAGAGTGATATTAAGTCGATACTCAAAGCCAGTTGGCAGCATGGGTTACTGCGGGCGGAACAAGGTTTTGAACCTACTGAAATTGCCAGAGAATATCGCTTATTAAGAATAGTAATATTTGATACTTTAGAAGCAGATTTATTGCAAGGAACGCCAGTGGAAATTGTGCGTTATATGCGTTTAATTGATGCTGTCATAGATGAAGCGATCGCACGCTGTTTTAAAAGTTATGTTGAAGAGCGTTTGCGAGAATTAAAGCATCTACATTTATCATTAACTCTGCATAACGAAGAACTCACACGGTTAATTAATGCTAATCAAGATACATTTTCGCAACTAGCCCACGAATTGAAACATCCTCTGACATCAATTATTGGCTATTCTGATTTATTTTTACGACAACAAAAACGAAATTCTGATATTAAAGACTCTTATACAAATTTAGAACATATTGAGCGAGTATTACGCAATGGCAGACACTTGCTGCGTTTAATTAATGATGTATTAGAACTATCCAGATATGATGCGGGTAAAGTACAACTGCAAATCGCGCCTACCAATGTCAAAGAATTGGTAATTAATGTGTGTGAAATGTTGGAACCGTTAGCAGAAGAGAAAGATTTACAAATTATTGTAGACTGCGATCGCTGTCCGGTAGAAATATTCACAGATGAGTTTCAATTACAACAAGTAATCACCAATCTTGTCAGTAATGCCATTCGCTATACAGAGTCGGGTAGCGTTAAGATTGTATGTCAAATTTTAGACGAAAATACTTGGTCATTTACAATTGCTGACACAGGAATTGGGATAGCGCCAGAAAACCAAGCACGGATATTTGAACCTTATTATCGTGTGAGTAAAGGCGATCGCGCCTACTTCCCCGATAGTACAGGATTAGGGCTGGCGATCGTTTCTCGGTTAGTCAAATTACTTCAAGGCGAAATCAATGTAGAATCTCAGCTAGGCGTTGGTTCCACATTTACTGTCACTTTCCCCTTAAAAATCAATACCTGATAGAAATAATTACATCCTTCACAAGTTCCTCAGATTTTTTGCCTAAATTAAAAACTGGGCGATTATAAATCGAGAAGGTTTCATCATGCTGAATTATAGAGAAAGAATCATTACTCTATGGACAGCATTTCTCCTAGGAACATTGTTTCATACACAACTAGGTTTAATGCCTTTGTTTCATGGTTTATCTGTAGCCGAATCTCAACACGCCTCACAACTGAGTGATATTTCTGTAATTTTGTGGCTGATGTTGGGATTTTTTACACTACCAATATTGGCGATAATTGCTACTTCTTTTACGGAAGCTAAACGCTACCGCGTGTCGCATTTTGCATTGACTGTGTTTTATAGCGTGATGAATTTGCTTCATCTTGTAGCAGATTTACTTGTGCAGCCAATTCTGTGGTATCAGATAACCTTGATGGTGATTTTATTACTCATCGGTTTGTTATTAAACCTTGTGTCTTTTCAATGGATGAAAGCAAAATCTAAAAGCAATAAACCACAACCAAGGCTAACTTCTCCACACACTTAGAAGTTATATCAATCTCTACAACATACCTTCTTGTTTCAACTTAGCCAGTGCATTTTCAGCAGCAGCTTTTTCCGCATCTTTTTTGTTACGTCCCTTTCCTTCTCCATACTCTTTACCATCAACAAATACTTTTGCGGTGAATATTGGTGCGTGAGACAAACCACCTACCTGCTTTGTAATGTATTCAGGCGGGTTTATTGTTATATTACGTTGTACCCATTCTTGAAAACGGTTTTTTGAGTCTACATTTGAGCGAACGACAACAATTTGTTCAGGTACAGAATCAAACAATGGTTCAACAATAGCCCGTACTGCTTCAACATCACAATTATTATCTAAATAATAAGCTCCGATAACAGCTTCAAAAGTGCTACTCTGCAAATTAGGATTTTGAAAACCACCATCTAAAATCGCTCCTCTTCCTAACCGCATTCTCAAATCTATACCAACTTCTTCAGAAAATTTGGCTAATTGCTTTTCATCTACTAATGCAGAACGTCGGCGTGTTAATTCATCCTCTCCTTTTTCTGGGTGGTGGCGATAAAGATATTCACCGCTTAAAAAGTTGAGGATAGCATCACCGAGAAATTCTAAGCGTTCATTATGTTCCCCTTCTCCTGGGTTTTCATGAACATAAGAACGGTGAGTCAGCGCCCGCCGTAAAAGTTTTTCATTCCGAAATGTTAGAAGTTTGTGCATTGTTTTTTATGTGGCGTTAATTAACTATTTCATTAAATATTAAATTCAATCTTGGTTGTTTACTAAATTAGGTAACTCATCCACAAAATGAAAGTTACTATCACCAACTAGTCCCATCAATTTAGGACTGGCACTACCTCTTTGAGCAAAAACTATCACCTTTATTTTCATAGCTTGTAGCAAAGCAATCAAACCAGCGTAGTCCCAATCTCCTAATATTAGAATAATGATATTAGGGATAGTTGTTCGGTTTGGCGCAAATAGTTTGACACAGTCTGCCATCAATCGATGATCCGCGCTATTCTTTGATAAATCAGTAACATTTATACAGTCAATTTCCAAAGACTCTAAATTTTTTATACTAGTTAATTGTCCTGGATAATGTGAATTGTAGTAAAGTTTTTTATAATCTATTCGCCCTTGAAATTGAGCAAAATCTAGTAAAAGCTGGGCTTTATCCTTACTTAAATGGACATTCTGAATATCACAAAAAATCGCAACAGAATTTTTTCGCTTGCTTGTTTTTCCGTTATAGGGTAGATGAGCAACCATGTTAATTTATCCAGTGTTTTTCTTGACTGGACAGCTTCAACACCTAGATACATCTAAAATAAATTGATACTAATAAATTGCTTTGTTAGTACACGCTTACTTACAGGTTGCAAGATTAACCAGTTTCAGTCTCAGTAGTAGCATTCCTATTTTACCTACGGTATTTTGCGTTGACTTTCGCTTGAACATTTAGACATAAGTCCTATTTCTTCTTCTAATCTACGATTTTAGAAGACTTTATTTAACATTAGGCTGAATATTCAACCGAAGGTAAACGCAAAATACCGCAGGTAACATAGGAATGCTACTACTGAGACAAGAACCAATTTTTGCACCTTAGAGTTTCGCTTTTTACTTTAGAGCGCAGTTGTTTTTCTGTCTAAATCTAGAGTTTCATAATTGAAGATGTATGTCAAGATAGTTTTTCATGAAGAATTTTAAAGATTTTTCAAACACGGCCATAAGTCAGGTTTCAAGTCCAATCTGACTTCTGAATTTCTGTAACCGTTATTCTAAAAATAATTTGAAACACCCACCCTCTAAAATTTGTCTTGAGCGATCGCACTACAATAAAATCTGCAATATCTGTTTAAAGCCTTGATTTCACTCACCGGAAATCTGCACTGATACAGTTCGTTGGCGTGGCCCATCTAATTCAAAAAATAATACAGATTGCCAAGTTCCTAAAGCTAATTCCCTATCCACAATGGGAATGATTTCACTGGTGCTTAACATCATTGCTAGTAAATGAGAATGGGCATTCATCGGTTCATGTTCGGGTACATCTCGTAAATGCAAATCGTTGTGTAAGTAACGGTCTGATGCTGGTGCTAATTTAGCAAAGAATACTTTGATATCTTCTAATAACCTGACTTCATATTCATTGATAGCTAAAGCTGTTGTTGTGTGGCGCGAAAAAACTAGAACTTGTCCGTTTTTAATTGAGGTTTGAGCAATTAAATCTTTGATTTGTGGGGTGATGTTGTGAATATTAATTCCTGGTTCGGTGGCGATTTCGATTAATTGATGAATTATGGGCATTTTTCTTTCCTACTCCCTACTCCCCATTCCCTACTCCCTGGGTAAACAAATAGATTCAGGAATCAAACCGTATTCCTATATCTATGCAGACTATCAGAAATCCTACTCAAAAATGGAGCGATCGCCCCATAATTAAGAAAGATTAAGCCTGAGTTAAAAAACTGACAATGAGCCAAACAGCCCTCAATTTAGTAGCCATATCAGTCTTTCTGATGACTTTTTCGGTACTGCTGGGGCCTTTAATTAACTTATCGCCGACAATACCAGCACTCGCCACGTTCACCATTTTGGGAATCGCTACTTTAGACAGTTTTAGCTTGCAAGGTAAGGGTGGAACTATCTTGCTAGATTGGATTGCGGGATTTTCTAGTGAACACCGCGATCGCATTATCCACCATGAAGCGGGACATTTTTTGGTAGCTTCGGTGCTGGGTATTCCCGTCACTGGCTACACCCTCAGCGCCTGGGAAGCTTGGCGAGAAGGACAACCAGGACAAGGCGGTGTTGCTTTTAATGATACTGAGTTAGCTGCACAATTAGAAAAAGGTACCATTAGCGCCCAAATGCTAGACCGTTACTGCACAATGTGGATGGCTGGTATTGCGGCGGAAGCTTTGGTATTTGAACGTGCTGAAGGTGGCGGTGATGATAAAGCGAAGTTGGCGGAAGTCTTAAAAGTTGTCGGTTTTTCTGAGTCAGCTTTTCAGCAAAAACAACGGTTTCATGTTTTACAAGCAAAAACTCTGTTAGAAGAAAATTGGTCAAGTTATCAAGCTTTAGTCCAAGCTATGCAACAACGTGCTTCTGTGGAAGAATGCCAAAGTGCGATCGCTAGTGCAGAATAAAAATATAACGAAAAATTAAGTGTTGGAGATAGGGTGAAGGGGTGTATGTATCTAAAACCCCTTCACCCCCACACCCTTACACCCAGTCTCCACAGAAAATCTTTGTGCGTAAATCCTGTAAACTATTAATTTAATCCCAAAAGATAACCAATAGCTTTCATTACACCCAAATAAAAATTACCTTCTCTTTCGCGGAACAGTTGAAAGGGGTGCATAGGAGAACCAAAGAAAGGTCTGAGAGTCCAACCTAATTGGCTACCAACAAAGGCATAAAGAAACAACCAAGATTGTAAGATTCGCTTGCGAGTTTTACTACCATCATCCTCTTGTTCAATAACTGTATTCGCTGCTTGGTATAAAGCGGAAATCCCAATAAATCCGGTGATGGCAAAGATTAATACATTTAATACCAGGATAAATTGATAGTTATTGGTGGTGAGCAAGAAAAAGAGAGTTATAGGTGCAAAACTAAATAGCAGCACACTAGTAACCGAAACTGCCGTAAGGACTAAAATAAAATGCTGTCCAAAAGTCCGCTTGGAACCAAAGATAATATTAGAGAAAAACAGTGTGGGCAGACAAATTAGTAAAGTAATTAAATACAGTGCTGGTAGTTTTACCGCCGAAGAAATAGCCTGCATCCAACTATGAGAAGAGCCAATAATTCCCCCGTAGATGGCAATAAAAATAGAACTACAAACCAGCAAAGAAATTATCTTACTAGGGATTCTAATTCCTTGACGAACTTCTTCTAAAAAACCTTGGCGATCGCGCAGTAGACCAATTAACACCGCAAAGTATTTAATACTGCCAGCTTTCCGTTCCATTATGTCATCCTCACAAACATACTATTTAACTTTCATCGCAGTAATCAGCACCAGAACCATACTTCCAAGCATCTATTAAGCGATGCCAGTAATATTGTTGTGGATGTGGTAGGCTCTTAATCCATGTTTCTAACATTGGACTCAGATTAAATAAGGCAGTGTAAACACCTAAATTTCCATAATGCACCAACCAATCAAGTAAGTTAACTAAACCAACTTGGGGAATTATCTTGGCAATTAATTGTGGATGAGATAACCCAGTTTTAATTAATGTTTGTGTCAATGCCGAAAACTGCACCACATCTTGCAAAAATGGCTTGAGGACTGGATTACCGAGCTTTTGCATTTCTTCAAATACCGCCGCCAGCAATTGATTAATTTGCTCTGGGGGAATATTTTGATTTACACCCACACTCATAGCTTTTTGAAATAACCAAGTCACGCTCAAATTTGGTTGATATGGTTGCAGTAGTGACAATGCTGGTGCAGATAATTGGTTTGTTTGTAATGCTGCTTCAATCCCAAAAGTTAAACGTTTGAGGTGACGCACCATTGCACCAAAACCACCAAAACTTAACGGCGATTGACTACCACTGCTATCTCCGGCTGGTAAAATCCGATTCCAAGGAGTTTTGAGTGGGCTATCGCGGTAAGTCGGGAAAAAACCAAATAACGCCCGTTGAAATTTTAAATCTGACAATTCTACGCCTTGATATGTGGGCAGTAGGCGCAGATATTCTTCAAATAAAGTTTCTAAACTCAAGCGTTGTGGATGGGCATCCATGTAGGTAAATAAGTAGGTGGTTCTGCCGTCTTTAGCGGGAAAAGCTTCCCAGAAGTATTGGCACTGATTCTGCAAGGATGTAAAGGATAACAACAAATCGCCTGATGGATTTTCCGGAAAACCTTGAGCGCAACTTCCCACCACTAAACATAAAGCATCAGGTTTTTTGTCTTGGCGTGCTTGTTTGGTAATGGGTGAAAAATGTCCCATTGCATCGATGAGTAATTTAGCAGCAAATTGCTGATTAACAATCACACCATTGGGATGAACGATAACTTCAGTAAAGGGTATATTTTCTAATAATTTTCCACCAGCCGCCAGAAATTTATTTTTTAATGTAGCGAGTAAATAAACAGGATCTACGCCAATATTGAGGACGTTTTCTACCCAAACTTCTACACCACCATAAAAGCTAACTCTAGCTGGATTATATTGAGTGGCGATCGCACTTTCTAATTCTGCTTTTGTTAACAAGTTTAATTGTAAAAATACTTCTAATTCTTGGCGTGAAATGTTCCATTCTTGTTCTCTGCCTTTTAATATTCCACGCTCCATTAACGCTACACGCAATCCTCTAACTGCTAAAGCACAACCAATTAAAATACCTAAAGTTCCACCACAAATAATTACATCCCAGTCCAGATGAGCTAAATCTTCTTGATTTTCCTTAACTACCGTTGGTATGGGTGCGGTATTTTCTCGAATGGCTGTCAGGATGTCATCAGTACGACGTAACCCACGCAAGACATCACCCGGAAGTTGAGACAGAATTTTTTCAGTTAGTGGACTAGACATACAGCGTTTCTCGGTGGAGTACACTCATGATCGTATCTTTGTGGGATTTCCTTAATTAGTACATTTGTATTAAAATGCTGCTACAATGCCTAACAAGCTCAGTAGCATTAGCAGAGGAACTATGAAAAAAATTGCACATAGTTACAAAAGTTCCATCTTACCTCCCGCATCACAGCCTGCGATCGCACCCTTACAACCGCAAGAAGAAAAAATCATCAGTGGTTGGGAGCGTTTAGTAGCCCAAGCCCAAACTATCAATCAAATGGCCGCAGAGTTAGAAACTGAGATTCTAGAATTAAAAGCGATCGCTGCTACAATCAACAGTCAAAGAAATTATTGGTCAGGAAATGGTAAATCTCGTAAAAACGTTTTTAAATACTTTACAGTCAGTATTCCTTGGGTAAAACAAAAGTCAGATGATTCTTTAATTCTGACAACAAGAAAAGTTGATTTATTCCGTGCGGAAAGAGAAGCCGCCTCACTCGCACAAAAACTGAGACAGCACAATAAAAACCGCAGATTAGCCGCACAAAGACACCACAAAAACCAACAAAAGGCGGATATTGAACCAAAAACTTTTTCCTTGGGGGCGCTAATCAACAAATCTTAAAGTTATAAAAAATTAACCGTGGTTCACCCAATCGGTTGTAGCGGTTATGCTGATTGAAGTGGCACTGGTAGTTTTTGCCAGATGCCACGCCCTAGTTGCATTCTGGCAACCACTAGACCTGGATTTCTCACAAGAGAGAAATCCAGGGGTGTGGGAGGTGTGGGAAGGGTGGGAAGGGTGGGAGGATAGTGAAGAAATCTTTCCCCCTCCTCTCCCCACACTCCCCTCTCTCCCCACACCCGTTACCCATACGTGAGAAATTCGGGTAGAATGTCATATCTGGGACGATCAATCAATCAGCGCATAAAAGGGGTAAAAGAAGGTGTTAAATATAAAGACACTTTTGGTAATTATCGTTGGTTTTTTACCGTCCCTGTTTTCTTTATGGTTAATTAGGAAAACCCATTTAAGAACAAGGGCGCAGCTGAGACAAGCAGCCATGAATTTTGCCGGGACAAGGGGTAGACACAACATCCAACGAATGGACGGCGATCGCTACTACTTAGAAGGAGTAGGCTATTTAATTGGTGACATTAGTTGCAAATTTAACGCCCGTTCTGGTTATATTCGTTGTGCTGTTAACCCCTGTGGCCCCTGTCAAGGTTGTCGTTACTATGAGCAGAAAGAATTAACTAGTAGCGAATCTACTTAAAGATTGCAACTTGCATAAAAATCAAGAATGTACACTGCAACAAGGTTTTTTACTACCCCCCACTCCCAACTCCCTTACTATACAAGTCAATTCCGAAATTAACCCAGATTCCTACAGCTTGTTATTGCTATCTGTGAGTCAAAAACTAAAACCGGGAACACTGTAAATAAGTGTTTAAGTTTTCAACAGTTTATGACAACAAACTATTATGATGCGACAACATCTTTACAAGAATGTCAAAAGCAATTACAGCTTGATGTGCAGTATCAAAAAATCCTAGCGAGGATTTTAGCGAAAATTCGGGGATCAGTACCGTTAGAATCTTTGTGTTCAACTTCCTGTCAAGACATTTGTCGGCAGTTAAAAATTGAGCGTGTAGCAATTTACCAGTTCAATTCTGACTGGAGTGGTAGTTTTATTAATCGTTTGGGCTTTGCTGAACCACCTTGGAATACCCTGATTGCTTTTGGTCAAGACTTGGTGTGGCAAGATTCTCATTTACAAGAAACCCAGGGCGGAAGATATCGCACAAATGAGCCGTTTGCTGTGGCTGACATTTACGATGCAGGTCACTCCCGTTGCCATATTGAAGTCTTAGAACAGTTTCAGATTCGGGCGTATGCGATCGCACCTATTTTTGTGGGCGCTAAATTATGGGGTTTAATGGCAGCTTATCAACATTCGGCTGCTCGGCAATGGGAAAACCACGAAGTTAAATTTTTAGCGCAAGCCGCCAGTCATCTAGGCATAGCAATGCAGCAAGCCGAAATGATTGAGCAAACCAAACAACGCACCGCCGAACTGCAAGATGCGATCGCCAGACAACGGGCTTTAACAGAAGTAGTTGGTAATATTCGCTCATCAGTCAATACCGAAATTATCCTCAACACTGCTTGTCAAGAACTCTGCAAACTCCTCAAGCTAGAGAGGGCAGCAATTTATCGCTTTAATGACGACTGGAGTGGTGAATTTGTCAGCCAATTCGGGATGGTAGAAGCGCAGTGGGATCGAATCAGCCCATTTGGCAAAAATTTGGTGTGGGAAGATACCCACATGCAAGAAACCAAAGGGGGACGCTACCGCAACAACGAAAGTTTTGTGGTCAACGATATTTACCAAGCTGGTCACTCACGTTGTCACATTGACATTTTAGAGCAATTTAAAATTCGCGCTTATGCCTTAGCACCAATCTTTACTGGGCCGAAACTTTGGGGACTAATTGCAGCCTATCAGCATTCTGGGCCACGCCAATGGGTAAATTACGAAGTTGAGTTTTTGGGACAAGTAGGAGCGCAATTAGGTGTTGCAATCCAACAAACCGAGAATTTGAACCAATCGAAACAACAAGCAACCGCCTTACAAGAAGCGATCGCTCGTCAACGCGCACTCACAGAAGTCGTCGGTAAAATTCGCTCCTCTTTAGATATTGATTTGATTTTGAAAACAACTTGCCAAGAAGTATGTAAGCTGTTGCGAGTCGAGAGAGTTGGCGTTTATCGCTTTAATCAAGATTGGAGTGGCGAATTTGTGAGTCATTTTGGTATGGTTGAGGCACAGTGGGATAGCATCAACCCCTTTGGCAAAAATCTCGTTTGGCAAGATACTTACTTACAAGAAACCAAAGGTGGACGTTATCGCAACAACGAACATTTTGCTGTCAACGATATCTACCAAGCTGGACACACTCGCTGTCACCTGGATATTTTAGAGCAATTTAAAATTCGTGCCTACGCATTGACTCCGATTTTTGTCGGCAGAAATTTGTGGGGCTTATTGGCAGCTTATCAACATTCTGCACCACGCTCTTGGGATACTGTAGAAGTAGAATTTTTGGGACAGGTAGCCAGCCAACTAGGAGTAGCACTGCAAAGTTCTCAAGTGATGGCTCAAGTGCAGACTCGCGCTGATGAACTGCACAAATCCGCCGAACAGCGCCGGATTTTATTTGATTTGGTGGTTAAAATCCGAGAATCATTAGATTTAGAGACCATCCTCAAGACTACAGTACAGGAAATCAGGCGATCGCTCATAGCAGATCGAGTCGGGATATTTCGCTTTGATCCGAATGTGGGTTTTTGTAGTGGCGAATTTATCGCTGAAGACGTACTACCAAAATTCGATTCTGCCTTGTCTGTAAAAGTGCAAGACTATTGCTTTGGCGACCATTTCGCACCGCAATATCGTCAAGGCCAAGTGCAAGTAATCTCTGATGTCAACAGCATTGGTTCCAAAGTCCCCCATCTAGATGTCATTGAACGCTTCCAAGTCAAAGCCCAAATTGTTGTCCCTCTCATGGAAGGTGATGAACTCTGGGGTTTGTTGTGCATTCACCAATGCACCCATGCACGTCACTGGGAAGAAGAAGAACTCGAATTTGTTACTCAAGTAGCTGCTCAAATCAGCGTTGCTTTGCGTCAAGCCAACTTATTCCAACAATCTAGTTTACTTGGTCAAACCCGTGAAGAAGCAAATCAACTCGCCCAAGCATTGAACGAGTTACGTACTGCCCAAATGCAAATTATTCACGCCGAAAAAATGGCGAGTTTGGGACAGTTAGTAGCGGGGGTTGCCCATGAAATTAACAACCCAATTAATTTTATTTACGGCAACTTGCAACACGCGCACCAATATACTCAAGATTTACTCCGTTGCGTCAAACTTTATCGCCAACATCATCCCGATGCTGCCCCTGAAATTCGAGAGTTTTTTAGTAACACAGAAATCGAATTTCTCTTTGATGATTTACCAAAATTATTTCAGTCGATGCAAGTAGGAAGTGAACGAATTTGTGAAATTGTCGCCTCATTACGCAATTTTTCTCGCTTAGATGAAGCTGATTTTAAAGTAGCAAATATTCACGAAGGTATTGACAGTACATTGATGATTTTGCAACACCGCTTAAAGCCTTCCGGTGATAGTCCTACTATTCATGTCATCAAAGACTATGATTCCTTGCCTTTAATCGAATGCTATCCTGGTCAATTAAACCAAGTATTTATGAATTTGCTCTCTAATGCTATTGATGCTTTAGAAGAGCGAAATGTCCAATCTACTCCTGAATTACTAGCAGTACAACCTAGCGAAATTCGGATTTCTACTTCTCTGATGAATAAAGACTGGATTTCGATTCGGATTGCTGACAACGGATTTGGTGTAGAAGAAAATATTCTGGCGCGATTGTTCGACCCATTTTTTACAACTAAAGTTGTTGGTAAAGGTACAGGACTAGGACTTTCTATCAGTTATCAAATCGTTACAGATAAACATAAAGGTAAGATATATTGCCACTCGGAACTCGGCAAAGGTTCAGAGTTTGTAGTTGAACTACCAATTCGTCAGGTAACAAGTAGTAAATCGTTAGCTAAAATCAATCCCTCAGAGCAGAAATAATGTTAAGGTGCGTTATGGAAAATATTCCTAACGCACCACAAATCTTTGGCGATGCGGTACAGGTTAAAATAGGAAGTATAGGAAAGTGCTGAGTAGAAACTCAGTATTCTGATAGCAATCATATTTGATTTGTGAAAATCGAGAGGCTCAGATCCCCGACTTCTTGGAGAAGTCGGGGATCTTTTGGTTGACGAATAATTTAGGAGTGCTATGTATTCGTTTAGTTGATAAATTCCATCAAGCTATTAAGTATAAAGTCCTCAATCCTCAACATCCAAACGCCCAAATATTTTTTACATGGTTTAAAAATCTCTACAATTTCTAATCGTGTATTTTGCGCTTTCTCAGGAGCGATCGCCGATATGTTTGTAAAATATTAATGGTGGGCGATCGCTGTTTTAATGTAACTTCTAATACATAGATTATTTAGTGTAAATAAAACCATGTTCCCACCTAGAGAAGTTGAGAAATTTCTTATGGGTGACTAAAGTGAACTGCTGATGATTGTAGATTTAGGACAATGTAATGCAAACAAATTGGAAAATTGGGACTTTATTTGGCATCCCGTTATTTTTAGACCCTTTGTGGTTTGTCATTTTAGGACTAGCAACCCTGAATTTTGGTGTGGCTTACCAAGAATGGGGGTCTGTCATCGCCTGGAGTGCGGGGATAGTCATGGCATTGCTGCTATTTGCTTCGGTATTGTTACACGAATTAGGTCACAGTTTGGCAGCGCGATCGCAAGGTATTAAAGTTAATTCCATCACCCTATTTTTGTTTGGTGGAATTGCCGCAATTGAAGAAGAATCGAAAACTCCTGGTAAAGCCTTTCAAGTAGCGATAGCCGGGCCTTTGGTCAGTGTGGGGTTGTTTTTCTTATTGCGGCTGGTAGCAATTTTCATCCCTGAGACTAGTCCTCTGAGTATGATGGTGGGGGATTTGGCGAGAATTAACTTGGTTGTCGCCTTATTTAACTTGATTCCAGGCTTACCGTTGGATGGTGGTCAGGTGTTAAAAGCAGCACTGTGGAAAGTTACAGGCGATCGCTTTCAAGCAGTACACTGGGCCGCAAGATCAGGGCAAATTTTGGGTTATGCAGCGATCGCATTAGGATTTGCGGTAGATTTCTTTACAAGAGAATTAGCACTCGGTTTGTGGATTGCGCTGATTGGTTGGTTTGGGATTCGTAACGCCAACACCTACGACCGCGTGACTACTTTACAAGAAACTTTGTTGAAAATGGTAGCTAGTAGTGCGATGACGCGGGACTTTCGCGTAGTTGATGCTGAACAGAGTTTACGCGCCTTTGCTGACGCATATTTATTAGAAAGTGCTGCACCACAAGTTTATTTTGCTGCGTCGGATGGCCGTTATCGCGGTCTGGTGGCGATTGATGATTTGCGCTTAGTCGAAAGAAGTGAATGGGAAACCCGCACTCTGCAAACTATTGTTCATCCTCTCACAGAAATACCAACAGTCACCGAATCAACTGCGATCGCAGAAGTAATTAACAAACTAGAAAATGAACAGTTATCACGTATTACTGTACTATCTCCGGCTGGTGCGGTAGCTGGCGTAATTGACCGGGGTGATATTGTGAGTGCAGTTGCACAAAAGTTAAGTATTCCATTCACTGATGTAGAAATTAAGCGGATTAAAGAAGAAGGTAGTTATCCGCCGGGGTTGCAGTTGGGAGTAATTGCTAAGTCTACTGTTAATTAAATTTTTAACCGCCGATTAACGCGGATGAATGCAGATAGTTAAGGAAGATTATTTGTGTTTGTTCGTGAGTATTGGCGGTTATTATTTGATATCAGAATTTACTAGATTGATATGACCTGACTTTTTGCTTTGCCGCTTTCTGTCTGATACGTTTAGTTTCGGCTTTATTTGGTACGTGAGGTCTTTCACTTAATACCTGTTTTAACTCTGCATAGGTAATCTTAATTCCAGAACCTGGTGGGAAGTCACCATTGTTATAGATAACATAACCACAATAAAGAAAATACTGAGAATAATCATTCTTAATTGTAAGAATTTGCTTTGTATGTAATGTTCTTAACCAATCTATTCCGTTCATAAACATCTCAAAAAAATCAAATTACTATAGGACTTACGCAATAACTCTCTAAAACTCTTATAACTTCGTGTTCTTTGCGTCCTTTGCGGTTCGTTTTTTCATAATTTTGCGTAAGTAGTAGGATGTGTTAGCGACAGCATAACGCATCTACCGCAAAGTTTTCGGTGCGTTACGGCTTACGCCTAAGAGGATGTTTGGAAAGTCTAAATTATTACTCACTGGGCGATTGGAAATCGCGGCTACACAGACAAAACCCACCTACGTGGGTTTGAAAACCTTGATTTTGTGTTAGTCCACGTAGGTGGACTTTGCTTGTATAGTAGCGAATTCTATTCGCCCAATACTTTTCAAACAAACTCTAACTTGTCTCCCTTGTCTCTGTGGTTCACATATCAAATAGGAATGCTATACTATTCTCATTTTACTATGTCATTATAACGAATAAAACCTCCATTCAATGCCTTAAACGAGCAGAATACAGCTTTTAATGATTGTAATATTACTAAGATTGGAAACACATAAACATCTAATATCATTATTACCAGTAAACCTCCTGCTGTTAGTGAATTTAATATCATCAATATCAATATACAAATAACATGCAAAATAATCATAATATATGCCAACTCTAGTTGAAATTTTAGAGCTTCTTTACCATGCTGATATATGAAAAAATCAGTATTTTTCTTAATTTTCCATAAAAATAATGTGACTACCACACTAATAAAAGGAAGGCAACAAACGCAAGTTAATTGAATTAACATCACAACAAAAAGCATATACCGAACTTCAGCATTACAAATTGCGTGTGGTCTTACAAGACAGATAGAGACTCCTGGCGGAAGTGGCGCAAGCTGAAGTAAAGCATTATGCAATGTGTATTGGAAAAACAAAAAAGGTATCCAAATAAATGCGTTAAGATGGCAAATTGCAGCCCATATACGAACAGTTAATGGTAAATGTGACATTGTTGAAAGGTCATACTACTAATTTTGAGTATTCCCTCAATTGCCTTGTTGAAGTACATCCTCATACCCATACACCCTGCTGTCAAACCTTACTTTTTGGTTTTTTGCGTAAGTCCTAATTTACCGATGGCACTAGATAAGTTATTGTGGCATTGTGCTTGTGAAGACTTAATACCTAGTTATGCCAAAGCCGCGTTTTGTCCGTTTTTTTCGCCATCTGAATTGGCGCATTCTCAAAAAAACCTTTGCTCGGACAATCGAACGACGACTACTAGGACTTGCTGCTGAAATTGCCTTTAATGCCATGTTATCGTTGTTTCCGGCTATTTTGGCTGTACTGACAGCGATTGGTTTGTTGGCAGAATCGTTACAAGATACTTTTAGACAGATGGCGGCTTTATTGAGTCAAGTTGCGCCAGAAGAAGCGATGATTTTGATTCGTGACTTTGCCAGCCGGGAAATTGCCCACTCTAAAAATAGTAGTTTGTTTTCTCTCAGCTTTGCGATCGCTCTTTGGACTGCTTCTGGTGCTATCAGTACAGCTATGACAGCATTTGATCAAATCCATCAAACTCCGCCACAACAAAGCCGTCCTTTTTGGCAAGCTAAACTGATTTCGTTGGGTTTAACAGTTGGTACAATAGTACTGTTAATGTTGGCTTCGTTTTTAATCTTTGTTAGTGACCTACTATTAAAAATAGCCGTCTATGAGCATAGTTCTTTACTATTTTTGCAGCACCTTTGGCAGTTATTACGCTGGCCTGTGAGTTTAAGTATTGTTGCTACGGCTTTTAGTTTTGTGTATCGCTATGGCCCTAGTGTGTGGAATCCTGGCACACCAATTATGCCAGGGGCAAGTTTAGCAGCGATTTTTTGGGCAATACTCTCATCATTATTCCGGCTTTATGTCACTAATTTTGGTAACTACAATAAAGTTTATGGCGCAGTCGGGACTGTCATCGTTTTAATGCTGTGGTTGTGGATGAGTGCGGCTGTTTTACTCATTGGAAACCAACTAAATGTGATTGTCGGCGAAGATATGCGCTATCAAAAGATAGGGAGTCAGGAAGCAAAGGAACAGGAAAGCAGAGGAGTAGAGGAGCAGGGGAGCAGGGGAGCAGAAAAATAATATATTACCTCTCAACTCAGCACTCAGCACTTTCAACTCAGTACTCAAAATTAAGTATTAGGACAAACCCTTGTCAAATTACCAAGCAGCAGTAAAATATTGAACGGTTCCAACTTCAAAGAAGCGATCGCTTGAATGCCTGATTCTTCCCCACGGTTTTCTAATATTGATCCTGACGCTAAAGCACCTTCCTTGAGGCGACTGCGCCAGTTGAGTCGCGTAATGGACAAAGCCATCACTATTCCTGGTACAGATGTGAGTGTCGGTTTAGATCCATTATTAGGACTGTTACCTGTTGGTGGTGATGTTGTGGGATTGATATTTTCCAGCTACATCATTTTAGAAGCTGCCAGATTAGGTGCGCCTAAAGCAACTTTAGGCAGAATGATTTTGAATATCATCATTGATAGTTTGGTGGGCAGTTTACCTGTAGCCGGAGACTTATTTGATTTTGCATGGAAGTCGAATGAATATAATCTCAAGCTGTTAGAAGAACATTTAAAAATTCCTGGCGGTACAAAAAAGGCCGATACTGGGTTTGTGTTAGTTGTTTTAGTCGGTTTATTATTGCTAGGTATTGTTTTAATCACAATTCCAATATTATTAATTAGCACTTTGTGGCGAGTATTAACTGGTGGTTAGTATAAAAGCATGAAAGATTGGTGGCAAGAAACTTTTCCGCAAGGTCGGCAAAACCTCATTATTACTGATGCTCAAGGATATCCTGTGCAGATTGCCTATGGAGAAAAAGGTACAGGTAAACCCTTAATTTTAATGCACGGTATGGGCAGTTGGAGCTATAACTGGCGTTATAGTGTGGAACCATTATCAAAATATTTTCGGGTGATTTGTTTTGATGCCAAAGGCTTTGGATTTTCTGAAAAACCTTGTCTGCGTCGAGAACATGACGGTCATCAAGTAATTGAATTAGAGCGGATTATTCAAGAATTATGTGATGAACCTGCGGTTGTAGTTGCCGAGTCTTTGGGTGGTTTAGTTGCTTTAGCATTAGCACAAGAAAAACCAGAATTAATTTCACGGTTAATAGTAGTTAATGTGCCAATTTTTGCTGACCGCTTACCCCATTGGGCAATGTCAATTTTAGCTCACACACCCATCGAAGTTTTGCAAGCAATAGACTCTTTGCGGTTAGCTTATTTTGCTGCACCACTCGTCAGAGAAATTATGGCAGTTGAACGCCGGAGAGTGCTATTTGACCCATCAATTTTGTCACAGGAAGATGTGTATTGGATTACTTATCCTTTTATCGAAATTCCTGGAACTTTAGTAAAAGTTGCTGAAGATTTGCAACTGGCGGCGCGAGAAATTGCTAACTTGCAAAGCAATCAACCTAATATGCTCACAAGGATTCAAAGCAAGCTATCTCATATTGAGTGTCCTACACTAATTTTATGGGGCGATAAAGATAGTTGGTTTCCGGCTAGTCATGGCGAAAAGCTTCATCAATGTATTGCTAATTCTAAATTTCACATCTTGACTGATTGTTATCATGATGCTTCTACAGGTTCAGCTAAAGTGATTAATACAGAAATTTTGAAATTTTTACAGGAAACAAATGTTATTTAGTTAGTAGGTAAATACTTTTATAAATATTGCAAAATATTGCGGGTTTAGAGTAGAATCACTAGTACAAAAATCCTGAAGTCTGAAGTGAAGAAACCCTGATAGTAAGCTCTTCAGCAATTTATAATGGGTGCTTGATTTCTGCCAACCTGTACTAGTATTTCTAGACTATTCAATTTTCTGTTTAGGGAAAATTTGATTAATCATGCTGCATCCTGAGCATGAATTAATACTTAGTTGCGATCGCGGCTGAAATATGAAATACTAAGTATCAAAATTCTAAATAATCAGAATATCTGACAAAAAACCTTGATTTGTTAATGATTCTGGATTCTGACTTCTGATTCTTAAATTCTTATCTGTCAGTTAACTTAATTCCGCTAACACTAAAACTCATACGTCTAGCTGGAGAAACAGACACTGCGTATGGGAATACTTATATTTGGTATTTAAGAGTTGGCAATATGCTGAGTGTGACTGGATATCGTTTGATTGCAGAAATCTACAATGGCGCTAGAACTCTAGTGTATCGAGGATATCGAGAAGTTGACTCATTGCCTGTAGTCATTAAGCTGCTCAAAAATCCTCATCCTAATTTCAGTGAAATTTTATCATTGCGGAACCATTATACAATCACCAAAAATCTCAACTCCCCTTTTATTATTCAAACCCATAGCCTGGAACCTTACCAAAATGGTTATGCGCTGGTAATGGAAGACTTTGGCGGAATTTCTCTCCAGGAGTGGGGGGTGGGGAAAAACTTAAAATCAATACAAGAATTTTTAGAAGTAGCGATCGCACTCTGCGATGCCTTAAATGTACTGTATCACGAACGCATCATCCATAAAGATATTCAACCCAGGAATATATTAATTAATCCTGCAACTAAACAAGTTAAATTAATTGATTTTAGTATTGCATCTTTACTGCCGCGCGAAACCCAAACCATTGTTAACCCTAACGTCTTAGAAGGAACTCTCGCTTACATATCGCCAGAGAACACAGGGAGAATGAATCGCGGTATAGATTATCGTACAGACTTTTATTCTTTGGGAATAACATTTTATCAATTACTTACAGGAAAGTTACCTTTTCCAGCAAATGATCCAATGGAGTTGCTTCATGCTCATATTGCTGAAATTCCGCCAAAATTGCCCGATATTAACCCAAGAATACCCCAAGTCATTGCTGATATCGTCATGAAAATGATGGCTAAAAATGCTGAAGACAGATATCAAAATGCTTTGGGACTGAAATCTGATTTAGAAAAATGCTACCGACAACTCCAAGCAACTGGCCAAATTCCTGACTTTCCAATTGCACAAAGAGATTTTGGCGATCGCTTCATTATTCCTGATAAATTATATGGCAGAGAAAATGAAATTAAAACGCTCCTAGCAGTTTTTGAGCGCGTCAGTTTAGGCGCAACGGAAATTATGCTGGTGGCTGGGTTTTCTGGTATTGGTAAAACTGCGGTTGTGAATGAAATACATAAACCAATTTTGCGCCGACGTAGTTATTTTATTAAAGGCAAATTTGACCAATTTAACCGGAATATTCCCTTGAGTGCTTTTGTGCAAGCTTTCCGTGATTTAATTGGGCAGTTATTAACAGAAAATCATTCACAAATTCAAGCATGGCGGCAAAAAATATTACAAGCTCTGGGCGAAAATGCACAGGTAATTATTGAAGTTATTCCCCAATTAGAAAAAATTATTGGCAAACAACCACCAGCCGCAGAATTATCAGGAACAGCCGCCGAAAATCGGTTTAATTTATTATTCCAAAAATTTACCCAAGTTTTTACCAGTGCAGACCATCCCCTAGTCATATTTTTAGATGATTTACAGTGGGTTGATGGGGCATCCTTAAAATTAATTCAGCTATTAATCACTGAGGCAAATTACCTTTTATTAATTGGGGCGTACCGCAATAACGAAGTCCAAGCAGGACATCCATTGATGTTGACTTTGAGTGAACTACAAAAAAATCAAGTCACTATTAATAAAATTAGTTTAGCACCACTCCATCAATTACATATCAATCAATTAGTTGCTGATACACTCAAATGTCAAGCGAGTTTGGCATTACCGCTTTCGGGCTTGGTATTTCAAAAAACGCAAGGTAATCCATTTTTCATCAACCAATTTCTCAAAGCACTGCACCAAAATGGGTTAATTACATTTGATGTGGAATTGGGTTGTTGGCAATGTGAAATTACCCAAATCACGACTCAATCACTCACAGAAGATGTTGTGACTTTGATGAGTTGGCAACTGCAAAGATTACCACCAGCCACACAAAAGTTATTGCAGTTAGCAGCTTGTATTGGTAACTCTTTTGATTTAGATACTCTAGCAATTGTTTCCCAACAATCCCCAATAGAAGCGGCTGCTAATTTATGGAAAGCTTTACAGGAAGGTTTAGTATTACCAATTAATGAAGTTTATAAGTTTTATATTGGCACAGAAAATCTAATCAATAAATTACAAAAAATACAAAATGTTTCCTACATATTTTTACACGATCGCGTCCAACAAGCAGCTTATATTCTCATTCCTGAATATCAAAAACCAGTGATTCATCTCAAAATTGGTCAACTTTTATTAGAGAATTTGACTCCAGAAGCACAGGAAGAACGCTTGTTTGTAATTGTCAATCATTGGAATGACGGCATCACTTTACTTACCCAACCATCAGAACGAGAAAATTTAGCTCAATTAAATTTAGCAGCAGGGAGAAAAGCCAAATTAACTCATACCTACAAAACAGCGATCGCTTATTTTGAACAAGGTATCCAACTTTTGCCGCCAGATGCTTGGACAAGACTCTACCCTCTGACTCTCGCCTTACACCAAGAAATCACAGAAGTTTGCTATCTCAATTCCGATTTTGCCGGGGTGACAAAATGGGCTGAGATTGTCTGTCAAAATGCCCAGAATTTACTAGACACCATCAAAGTTCGGCAAAACTGTATTATTGCAGCTAACGTCCAAGGCAAAATTGCCGATTCCCTGCAAATTGGATTAGATTTTTTAAGCTCCTTGGGAGTAGAATTTCCCGCACAGCCGACTCAAGCAGATATTCAACAAGCATTTGCCAGAACGAGATCGCTATGGGTCGATAAATCTATCGAGAGTTTGTTAGATTTGCCCCCCCTCAAAGATCCTCATCTGTTAGCCCAGATGGAAGTTTTAACCGTCTTGTCCTCAGCAGCTTACATCATCGCACCTGATTTAATGCCATTGCTGATTTTCAAACAAGTGGAAATCTCCATTCAATTTGGCAATTCGCCTACTTCGGTGTTTGCTTACGGTGACTATGGTATAGTTCTCTGCGGTGTGATTAATGATATTGAAAACGGCTACGAATTTGGAGAATTGTCTATAAAATTGCGCGATCGCCTGCAAATTGAGGCATTTAAAAGCCGCAATGGGTTTGTAAATTACTACTTTATTAAACATTGGAAAGATCACTTGTCCCAGGTTTTACATCCCCTAGAACAAGCTTATCAAAGCGGCATCGCTACTGGGGATCTAGAATCAGCCAATCTCAATGCCGGCGCTTATTGCATCTATGCTTATTATCAAGGTCAGGCTTTACCCGAATTAGTCCTCAAGATGGATTTTTATCGGCAAGTGATTATCAAACATCAGCATACTCATTGTTTAGTTTTGCAAGCAGTTTGTCATCAAGCAGTAATTAACTTACTAGGTAATAATCTACATCCTGAACAATTGACTGGTGAGATGTTTGATGCAGATGCAGCCTTACCCCAACTACGAGAGCATAACTATCTTTCTGGTTTGTTGCAATGGTATATCAATCAAACAGTTTTGTATTACCTATTTCACCAGTATGAAGCGGCGGCACGGCTGTCGGCGCAAACAGTGGAGTATCTTGATAGCGGAACTGCAACATTGACAATTGTCATCCATACCTGGTTTGATGCCTTGATTCAACTGAATCTTTATGCGAGTGCGACGCCACAAGAGCGTCAGGCAATTTTACAGCAAGTCCAACAGCAACAAGATAAGTTAGATCATTGGGCAACTTTTGCGCCCAGCAATCATCAACACCGTTGGGAATTAGTCATAGCCGAAAAAAATCGGGTTGTGGGTAATCAAGTTGAGGCGATGCAATATTACGATCGCGCGATCGCCAATGCTAAAACCAACGGATTTATTCAAGATGTAGCCCTCGCCAACGAACTCGCTGCCAAATTTTATCTAGCTTGGGGTAAAGAGAAATTTGCCGCTATTTATATGCAGGAAGCTTATCGCTGCTATGAACTTTGGGGAGCTAAAGCCAAAACTCAGGATTTAGTACAAACCTATCCCCACCTACTCACACCCATCCCCAACCCCACACCAGCCACTAAATCGAAACTGACTCCAGAATTTTCCGCCACCCTGGATTTAAACACAGTAATCAAAGCCAATCAAACCCTCTCCCGCGAAATTCACACTGATCGACTACTACAGAACTTGATTCAACTGGTGATTACCAATGCTGGTGCAGACAAAGCCGCACTGTTTTGGAATTATGACGGCGCTTTGGAACTGGGAATTAAGTATTTTAACCATGCTGTTCAATCTCTAGAACGTAAACCTATCGAGAAATGCCAACACATCCTCCGCCCGTTGATTCATTATGTTGAGCGGACTGGGGAAACAGTGATTACCGACTATAAAACCCATATCAGCACCATTAATGATCCTTATTGTCTCCAGCATCAACCCAAAAGTATTTTATGTACGCCAATTCTCAATCAAGGGCAATTAGTAGCTGTTTTGTACTTAGAAAACGCCATTACCTTTGGAGCTTTTACCGATGAGCGAGTGGAATTGCTGAAATTACTATGTTCTCAAGCGGCAATTTCCCTGGTAAATGCCAGATTATATGAGCAATCCCAATCTTATGCCCAACAATTAGAGCGATCGCTCCAAGAACGCCAACAAGCCGAAGCCGCTCTAGCAGAAAGTGAAGCCAAATTCAGAGGCTTGGTGGAAGGAGGCAGCGATGTGATTTGGTCAGCAGAAATAGATGGTACACTGACTTATCTCTCTCCCCAGTTTCAAACAATCTTTGGATTTAACCCAGATGATTTTATTGGTAGATCCTTCTCAATTTTTATCCATCCCGATGATCAAGAACAGATTCAAAAACCGGTGAGATGTTTGATTGAGCAAGGTGAAACAATTCTCCAGCAAGAGTTTCGCCATCTTTGCCAAGATGGGAGTTACTTGTGGGTGACAGTCAATGTTACACCCATTCGGGATACTGGCGGTAAGGTAATTCGACACCAAGGCATAATTCGAGATATCAACAACTCTAAGCGAATTGAAGCAGAACAAAAGCGACAGCTGGCAATTCTCGAAAGTACCTCAGATTTTGTTGGTACAGCCGATCCCCAAGGTAAAATCCTCTACCTCAACCAAGCTTGGCGCAATTTATTGGATTTAGATGGAGCCGAACCAGCCAACCGAGTGAATATTACCGAACAGCATCCAGCTTGGGCGTTAGAGATAATTATCAACCAAGCATTGCCGACAGCGAGAATTTCAAGAATGTGGGTGGGAGAAACGGCGCTGCTAGATCACAAAGGAAGAGAAGTTCCAGTTTCGCAACTAGTGATTGCCCACAAATCTAGCAATGGTGAAGTGGAGTATTTTTCTACCATCGCACGAGATATTAGCGATCGCCAACAACAAGAACAACAACTCAAACAAGCCAATGCAGAACTGATGCGTGCAACTCAACTCAAAGACGAGTTTCTGGCTACCATGAGTCACGAATTGCGTACCCCTCTGAACGTAATTTTAGGTATGACGGAGGGATTGCAAGAAGAAATCTTTGGGCCAGTGACCGAAAAACAACTCAAAACCCTCAAAACCATCGAGCGGAGTGGGTTTCATTTACTGGAATTGATTAACGATATTCTGGATATCTCCAAAATCTCCTCTGGCCAGATTGAACTCCAATATACCAAAACCGCAGTTATTCCCTTGTGTGAACAAAGTCTCGAATTAATCAAACCCCAAGCCGCCAAAAAATCAATTCAAATAGAAAGTAAATTACCTGCTGATGTACCTAATTTATATATAGATGAACGACGCATTCGCCAAGTATTAATTAATCTGCTCAATAATGCGGTAAAATTCACCCCAGATGGTGGTTCAATTACTATAGAAGTGATTTTTCCCAAGGTAATTGATCAGCAAAATTATCTGCAAATTGCCATCACAGATACAGGTATTGGTATCGCCCCAGAAAATCTCCACAGAGTTTTTGAACCTTTCATTCAAGTTGATAGTAGCCTCAGCCGCAAGTATCAAGGTACAGGGTTAGGACTAGCTATTGTCAAACGCATCGTTGAATTACATGGGGGAGATGTTACCTTAACTAGTGAGCTAGGCATTGGTAGTTGTTTTGCGATCGCTTTACCGTACTGAGTGCTGAGTGCTGAGTAAGAAAAAGAGGAAGGAAGCACTTTCACACTCGGTAAATGCCACGTCTAATTGTTGTACAGTGACTTTTTATTTGTCGTGATGCCAAATTACTGTCATTGAGCCTGTAAAGCTTGTACTCAAAGACCGTTAGCTTAAAAGTAGCAGGGAAAAATACAAGCTATATCAATAGTAATAGTTGCAAGCTTAAAGTGAGTAAGGCTTAACTTAATGACACTAATAGGACTTACGCCACAGGTTACAGCAGAACATGGATATACGCCCTGGTGAAAAGATACAACGAATTAGGAGAGGGAGGATTAGGCGATGCCTTCGGCGGGCTTCGCCTACGCAGATGCTCAAATCAAGGGAAACAGCACCTAGTAGATGATCTCAAGCAACCGGACATGATATAACTTTTCACTGTACACCAGCCGCAGCCATTGATAATTTTTTCACGAAAGTTGAGGTTATGCGATCGCTATAAGTTCTTGACTAAACGAAACCCGATATGAGTCGTTCCGGTATCAGGTGCTTGAGATTCCCTGGCGCCTGGCCGATAACGACTACAATAATTTTTAGCGCACAGGTAAGAACCTCCTTTAATAACGTGCAATGCACCCTCATCAGGTTTTTTGGGGTCAAAACTGGCCTCCTTATTCGGACCGACTGGATTAAGACTATGATCCTTTCCTGAGTGTCCCACACGATACCAATCAGAGGTTAATTCCCAGACATTGCCTGTCATATCATACAACCCATAGCCATTAGGCGGATAAGATTCTACGGGGGCGGTTCCTATATTTCCATCTTCTTCCTTGTTGAAGAAGGGAAAAATCCCCTGCCAAGTATTGGCCTTTTTGGCAGAATATTGATTGCCCCAAGTAAAATCTTGATCTTTAAGTCCCCCTCGCCCGGCATATTCCCATTGTGCCTCAGTCGGGAGAGATTTCCCGATCCAATTGGCATAAGCAAGAGCATCATCATAAGCGATATGAACAACAGGATGGTTATCTTTCCCTTCGATGTTGCTATCAGGTCCGTAAGGATGTTGCCAGTTAGCACCGACAACCCAATGCCACCAGCTTAAATAAGCTATCTTTTGAATGCCGCCGGAAGGAGGTTGAAAGACAAGAGAACCGGGTTGACGTTGTTCATTGGTTAAATCCGGAAATTGTTCTTTAGGTAGAGGTCGTTCTGCAATGGTTTGATAGCTTGTAGCTTCCACAAACTGGCGAAACTCTGCGTTAGTGACTTCGTGGCGATCAATGCAGAAACTATCAACAGTAATATCTTTAGCAGAACGTTCTGATTCATAGTGAGTATCTGAACCGATATTAAAGGTTCCGCTAGGAATCAATACCATGCTCTCTGGACATTTATTGTTTATGGGAGATGCTTTTACTGGAATGGAAGAACTGAAAATTAAAGAGAGAGTTAGTAAACAGAGAATGAGTGACTTTAGGACAAAATTCTTCATCAAAGTAAGTGGGCAAATTTTAACAATATAAAGTCTTAATTTAACGGGCGGTAGGGTAGAATAGCCCACCCTACGGATTAAAATTTAGTTAGAACAAACAGGATGTGTTCTTGATGGGTTTGACTTAAAAATGGACTTAAAATCATTCTTCATACTAACTACAATCCAATTATCATGATTTTGGGCATAGTCGAGAGATTCATTATCAGGTACTTCCACACCATCTTTCAAATGAGTGCTTCCAGGCACATCATTGTATTTATATTCTCGCTCACAATCATCATGGTTAATTAACACAATTAAGGATTTATCAAACCCAGAATCTGTGTATTTAAACATCTCAAAATCACCACTAGAGTTACCCACAGCAATCAAAGGTCTTTTCCCAATAAAGAGTTCAATACCTACGGGTTTACCCTGTTGATCGCCATAGTGAGCTAACGATAATTTACGCACCAAACTTCCCCCCTGTCCATCAATTTTATTCGACTCATCATAGGTTGTCTTAATGGCAGAACCGATCACTTCTTCAGAGGGAATGCCATAAGCTTCATCAGAAAAGGAACGGACAAAATAAATGCCACCGCCAGAACAAATATAGACTTTGAACCCATTCTCTTTGAGGTAATTAACTAACTCAATAACGGGTTGATAAGTTAGGTTGATGTAGGGCGTATCGAACCTTATAAAACCTTTATCATCACTAGAAGCCAATTTATTATGATTGGTATTAACCAGAAAATCGTGAGCTTGAGTCTTATATTGACCGTTGGTTATTCCAATTGTACTGGGGATTTCGCTGAGAATGATTTTACCCTCGGCTGAAATAGGCTCTCCTATAGTTTTCTCGATTTCTTTTTGCGTCATTTTCACTAAGTTACTGACTCTGACGTTTGATGATTTCTTCAATCTGTCTTTAATAAAATCTTTTTGAAAATAATGAGGTCTTTCAGCCCATAAAGTTCCATCATTATCAAAGACAGCAATACGATCTTTTTCTGAAATACCATCCGCAATCACTTTGTTAACAAAATCAACGATTGCTTGTTTATTAGTAGAAGTGTCAGACCAAGACTCTAAGGCTGCATAAGCCGGCAGACAGCTAAAAGCTCCTCCCAAGCAAAAGATTGATAAGAAAACTGCGAGAAAAAACGAGATAGTCTTTCGGTTAATATTGGGAAAATTCATGACAAATTTAAATATATTCAAAAGAGTTTGCAGGGTTGTTCAGAGAAAAAGGAGGATCGATCTTTAACAATAAATAGTATTTGAAAGATTCTCCTAATTCTTCTGTGTAGTATACTGTAGTGTAATCAGGGAGTTAAGATAGCTTTAGTTTTCAACTCCATCAACAAGCTTTTCAAGGAGTTCTCTTAACGGTGTACAATACCGTAGCCAATTTACGAGGGTTCAACACCTGTAGAAACGGGATGAATACGTCCTAAAGAAGTAAGCTTGGCAAAAATCTGACTTAATAAAATAGGCTCAGGCATTTCA